>JAIRPZ010000295.1 GCA_031256755.1 Planctomycetaceae bacterium | reverse complement strand
TAGAGGCGGTTTGTTTCGTCCCGCACACGGACATCTAAAACAATACGCTTGTCGCCGGAGTATTCGGCAATGCTGAACGGGTTCAGCACCGTCGCCTCGACAACCGGCGGGCAGCCGCTGTCGACTATCACCGCATTTATCAATGCCGTCAGCAAATGAACGTTTTTCGGTGCCGACAGCAAGGACGCAATGAAAACGTCCTCTGTCGGTTTCATAATGATGTCGCCGGAACTCATACACTCATTCTACCCGTTTCAAGAAATATATCTAGGGCATTGCCGGTCTTGCCGCTCTGCGGAGAAGAAAACGATAATTAGAGAGACGGCAGATTGCAGACGGCAGACCGCAGCAATCTTTATTCTGCCGTCTGCCGTCTGATGCCTGCCGTCTTTCCTCTGCTGTCTACGGGCGAATGCCCGCCGTTTTCTCGTTTTGGTTTTGACAGCAAGGACGCAATGAAAACGTCCTCTGTCGGTTTCATGATGATTTCGCCGGAACTCATGCACTCATTCTATCCGTTTTGGTGAAAACCGGCAAGGCGAAGATGCCCGGTCTTGCTCTTGCCTTGTTTTGATTTTTTGCGGGAGTATAATGAACGGCACGGTATCGGAAATCGGTACCGGTATCAATGCCTCTAACCCATAGAACATGGAGATAAAAAAATGATTACCCGCCGTGAAATGTTAAAACAATCGCTCGCCGTGAGCGGTGCCGCCCTGTTGGTTCCCCGTCTTTTTGCTGCCGGAAACGTCAAAGCAAAAGCCGGCGTGCAACTTTATTCCGTCCGCGGCATTTGCAAAAATGATAAAGTGCCGGAGATTTTCAAGGCGCTCAAAGAAATGGGCTATGCCGGAGTCGAATTCGCCGGTTATTACGGGAAAAGCGCAGCCGACCTGCGTCAACTTCTTGACGATACCGGCTTGCAATGCTGCGGAACGCACATCGGAGCCGGGACGATTCAGCCGGAAAATATCGGCAAAACAATTGAATTCAATCAGACCATCGGCAACAAATACCTTGTTGTGCCGGGCGGTTTGAACGGAGGCGAAGACGAGTGGAAAAAACACGCCGAAACGTTTTCGAAAGCCGCCGAAACGGCAAAGAAAGCCGGCATGTATGTCGGTTATCACAATCATCAGCACGAATTCAAGAACAAGTTCCCCAGCGGAAAATGCGCTTGGGACGTATTTTTCAGCAACGCTTCGCCGGACGTTTTTATGCAGATGGACATCGGACATTGCGTTGCTGCCGGTGAAGACCCGGTGTCGTGGGTCAAAAAATTCCCGCAGCGGCTTCGGACGGTTCACGCCAAAGAGGTTTACGGCAAGGGATATTCCGGCGTTTTGGGAGAATATCCCGAAGGCGGTTCGCATGTTGATTGGGACACCGTTTTTCCGGTGCTGGAAAACGACGGGCTGGAGTGGTACATTGTCGAAAGCGAAGCCCATGCGGATCGGCTGGACGATGTGAAGGGCTGTGTCGAATTTCTCAAGAAGAAGGGGCGGGCATAACTGCTGCGTTTTCCGGTTTTCCGTTTTCCCGAAGGAGAGTCCGCTCTCTTTCGATTTCCGGCTGCCAATATGCGCCGTTGTCCAATAATTGCAGGCGGTTGAGAATCAAAGCGGCTTCTTCGCAGCGATTTGTCCGCCGGTACATTGCTGCCTGCAACAGCAGCATTTCGGCATCTTTCGGAAACTTTTGCAGGTAGGGGATCATTTGGGATTCTGCGGCAAACCAATCGCCGCGGAGATAATGGCAGATGGTTTGCCGGAACGGTTCGTCATGATCTTCCGGCTGTGCTTTTGTGCGGAGAACGTAAGAAAAAAAAGCCGCTGCCGTAGTCAGAATGATCCACACTCCGAGCAGTACCGTTGCCGCAATATTCCGCTGTCCTGCCGAGATCAGGTCTGTCCAATAAAAATCGGCGATCAGAAAAGCGTCCAGCAGGAGCGAAAACAACAGTGCCGCCGCCGAAAAAAACCAATGTCCGTACTGTTTTATTCCGTTGTAGCCGGGATAAAAAGTCAAGTTTGCCGAAACGTTCATAACGGTTTGTACAAAAAACGGCGGGAAACTGCCGCCGCGTGATGCAGCACAACAGGGCGGTGTTATCGTAAAGAAAAACCGCCGGACGGACAAGAGGAGTTCGGCAGATAAGCATCAATTTGCCGGTTTTTTATTTTCGGCGAATTTGGGCAAAACTGCCGCCGCAGCGTAAAACCTGCCGCTTTGTCCGGTTTTTGCGAAATTTTATGCACAAAACATGTTTCTGCATAAAGGGTTACGACGAACTTTTATCCTTTTTCTTTTTGCCGTAAATTGTCCACGTCGCCTGCAAAGTCGTTTTTTTTTTGGAATTTTCAGGAATTTATCAAACACGCAGTGTTTCGAAGCGTATAAACGGAGTAGATTTCATTCACACGGAGGTTTACAATGACTTCTCTCTCCACACTCGCAAACGTATTTACTCAACTGACCGACAAGCGTCACAAACGCGGCATTCGTTATCCGTTTCCCGCCGTCTGTTCACTTGTCTTTCTCGGTCTGCTCGCCCATAT
>JAIRPZ010000245.1 GCA_031256755.1 Planctomycetaceae bacterium | reverse complement strand
ACAGAGACTTATTTCTGTTCCTCCATTTCCAACGGAGTTCGCAATGTCCTCTTCCGAAACATCCGCCGCGTTCCCGACCCGCGGTCAAAACATGGAGTCTCCCATCCGTTTCACACCGTCATTGCCATAACTTGAGCCGGCGTTGCCGATATTAACCGGCGATGCGGTTTATAGGCAACGTCCGCTGCTTGAAGTGATTTATCAATATCATCGGGATGGCATTTTTCAGGTGAAGACCAACAACAAGAAAACGCCGGAACAGTTGCCGTTAATTTTTTCCGGCGTGAAACAGCGGGAACCGGACGACAAACACGTTTTTCGGAGTGCGGCGTTGAGGTTTGGACGTTCTCGACGGGAATGGCGGGAGCAGTAGTGCGTCTGACGAAGAAGGAGGAGCGGACTTTGCGGGAAGTGAGAGAACAATTGAGAGTAAAACCTCAAAACGCTCGCCAAATGTAATACTCCGCAACGGACTGGGGATTTTCCCGGAGCAAAAAGGAAAAACTTGCAAAGGGCACTCCGGTAGAGTATAATCTGCTATGAATGATGTTTTTATGCCCGTTATGCCGGAACAGCCGCAATCCCCGCACAACTTCGAGAAGAATATCCTGGAAAACATTCCAGCCGCTCTTGTTCTCACTGATCTCGAACAAAATATTATTTGGTGCAACCAAAAATTTTGCGAGTGGGGCGGCATCGACAATCCCGCCGGCAAAAAATTTTTTACCGTACTCGGCAGACCGGCCATGCGGGGTCCTGACTTCGTCCCGTTTTCCAAAGTCCGGCGGACCGGACTCCCTTCCGTAACCGTTCTCGAAATCAAATATTCCGGCAAATTCCTGCAAATGGAAGTCGGTCCCGTCTTCAACGCCGAAGAAAAAGTGACCCGCTATGTCGTCACACTGCACGACGTGACCAACCAAACAATCAAAGAAGAAAAATGGATTCGCCTCCGCGAGGTCTGCAAAGAACTCGCCGATTTATCGAAAAAAGACATTCTTCAGCGTTCGCCAAAAGACCGTACCAACATTTTAAGAGCAAAAATCGCCAAGTATACTCAAGAAATTCTTAAATTTTCTGCTGTTGAAGTCCGTGTGAAATCCGAGCGGGACAATAATCTGCTGGAACCGCTTTTCACTTTCGGCATGGCTGAAGAAGCCCGATTGAGAAATCTTTACGTCAGTCAGGACGGCAACGGTATTACCGGTTGGGTTGCGTTCCACGGCAAAAGTTACAAAATGGACGATTCCAGCGAAGATCCGTTTTTTATCGAAGGTGCCGCCGGCGCACGAAGTTCACTGACCGTACCGCTGCTCCACCGCGGCAGCGTCATCGGAACCTTTGACGTGGAAAGTACACAGCCGAATGCTTTTGACGATACTGATTTGGAACTGCTTGAAACATTTGCCGACAACGTGGCGGGAGCGATTCACACGCTCGAACTGCTGTCAGTCGAACAAAAAGAGACCGCTTTCCGCAGCATCGAAAAAGTTTTTACCGATTCGATTGGTCCGCTGAATCTGATTTTGAATGAGACCGCCCGGCTGCCGATTGATGAAATCCGGGAACATCCCGAAGTTTTGAATTTTGACGATATTGTGACTTCTTTCACCCGTGTACGGGACTATGCCCGGCAGATACAAAATGCTTTTCAAGGGCATATTGCAACGCTGACAACGGATTTACCGCCGGAACTTTCGTCCACCGACTGCAACAATTATCCGATGCTCCGCGGCAGACGGATTTTAATAGCGGACGGCGACGAGTCGGTCGGAAAGGAATTAAGCCGGCTGCTGTTTTATTACGGCAGCACTGTAGAAGCATCGACCACCGGCTACGGCGCATTAAAGATGCTGGAAACAACGCATTACGATGCGTTTATGAGCGACATTAAACTGCCGGATATGTCGGCGTTTTCGTTTTTCCGAAAGGTGAGGTGTATTTACTGCAAGCGGTTTCAGAACCGTCCGCTTTTTACGATTTGCGAACCGCCGGAAAACGATCCGAGTTGTCCTTCGTCCGCGATGGGTTTTGTACCGTTTCTGTATATGCGGAGTTTCGGCTACGACAGCGGACACGTGACGATACGGGCAACGCAAGCCGGAGTACCGAAACCGATTTTTAAGCCCTTTATTCTAACGCAGTTGCTTGATTCGCTGAAAATGGTCATTCTGAAAGCGGAACAGCAACAGCAGCAGAAACGAAGTTAAAATATCATCCGCGTTAAGTATCATCATACATTGTCTGCGTTATGAAAGAATACACCCGTCACCATCTTTATTTTGCGTATCCTGAAAACTGGATTCTCGAAGAATCGGAAATCGGGGCGGCGGACGGTATGCTGCAACTGTCCAATCATTCCGGTGCATTCTGGATTCTGAAAAAATATCCGTTCGGCACGAACCCGGATGATATTGCGGAGGAAGCCGCAGAAACAATGCGGTCGGAATATGACGATATTGAAGTGAACCGATTTGACAAGGTGGTGCATGGCAAGAGGATCACCGGTTTTGAGATGACGTTTTTTTATTTGGATTTAATGAATGTCGCGACGGTATTGTGTTTTGAGCATGCCGGACAAACGTTTGCCGTTTTTTGGCAGACGGGCAACCAACTGATTATTCATAACGGCGAGACCGTACCGGTTGAAGATGTGTTGGAAGCCATTACGGAATCCTTTCTCCGCGGCAATCGTCAAGGCGGTGTCTAGCGCGTTTTCCTACCGTTTAATGCTGATGACGGTTTGCAGGATTTGATCGCCGGTTTGCGTGGATTTACTGTTCAATTCGTAAGCCCGCTGCGATGTAATCATGTCAATCAGTTCCTGCACCGGCTGGACATTCGACATTTCCAAATGCTGCGCTTTCAACTTCCCTGTCCCGTTAATGCCGGGATTGTTCACCGCCGGCGCACCCGACGCTTCCGTTTCCCGGTACAAATTTTCTCCGACACGAAGCAAACCCTCCGGGTTAATAAAACGCGCCAGTTCAATTTGTCCGATATTCTGCAACTGCTGCACATCGCCGTTTTGAGCCACCCAAACGATTCCGCTGTCATCAATCTGAATTTGTTCCGTTCCGTCAGGAACCGTAATCTGCGGCTCAACCGGTCTGCCGGTGTGTGAACTGCCGAGAACCAAAATTCCGTTAGGGTTCACACTGAAATTGCCCGCCCGGCTGTAAAAAATTTCGCCCGTGAAAGAATCCGTACATTGAAAAAATCCCTCGCCGGTAATCGCAACGTCAAGATTGCGGTTTGTTTCGGTTATCGAACCGAGCGAAAAATCGGATTGAATACTCGTCACCCTCGTTCCTACGCCGACGGCAATGCCGGTGGCGGCGAATTCACCATTGACATCCTGCGAACCGGGGTAGCGGAGGTTGTCGTAAAATAAATCCTCAAAATTGCACCGCTGTTTCTTGAATGCCGTTGTCTCCATATTGGCCAGATTATTGGAAATGGTGTTGAGTTTTTTTTCCATTCCCAGCATACCGGTACCGGAAGTGTAAATCGTTTGAAAAGGCATAATCAGGGGAAAACTTTTATACAGGGCAGCAGAAGCCCCTCGTTTTCCCCTTCAATCGGCGTTAATATAGAAAAACTTTAACGGTTGTACGGATTGTGCGATTCCCGCCGTGATGTTTATTCCAGCGTGACAGGAATTTTGATGGTTTTATTTTCACGGAACACGTCGAGAACAACTTTGTCGCCCGGTTTGCGTTCATCAATTACGGCGGTAAAATCATCAACCTTTTTGATCGGAACGCCGTCTGCCGCTGTAATAATATCCGCTACCGACATATCGAGTTGCGGCTGAATGATTTCCATTCCTCTGAAAACACGGCTGACACGGACAACTTTGGGACCTCGCAAACCGGCTCTTCCGGCAGGACCTTTTTCGGCAAGCGACTTGATAAGCAGCCCCTGGACAACCGTTCCGTTAGGCAGTTCCCGGGCAAATTCCCGCACCGCATCAATGCCGATTTCGCCCCGAATGACTTTCCTGTTTGCAAGCAACTGCGGCACAATCCGCAAAATGGTTTTCGAGGGAATGGCAAATCCGACACCGTTGCTGCCGCCTCCTTTTGTCGCAATCGCTGTGTTGATCCCGATCAGCCGTCCTTTGGTATCCAGCAAGGCACCGCCGGAATTGCCCGGATTCACCGCCGCATCGGTCTGAATCAATCCTTTAATGCTGCGTCCTTCAATCCGGCTGGGAATGGAACGGTTCAAACTCGAAATCAGTCCGCTGGTCAGCGTCCGTTCCAAACCAAAAGGGTTGCCGATGGCGAAAACGTGCTGTCCGACAAGCAATTTAGCGGAATCGCCGAAATTGATCGGAAAGAGAGACGCTGCCGGTGCTTTGATTTTAATGACGGCAAGATCGGTCACCGGATCTTCGCCGACCAGCCGGGCATCGTAAGTTTCGCCATTGAACAGCGTTATTTTAGCGGCATCGACACCGGCAATGACGTGAGAATTGGTCAGAACATGTCCTTCTTTGTCAAGCACGATGCCGCTCCCTGCGCCGGGAACTTCTTCCTGCCCGAAAAAGAGTGTATTGACGGTTGTTTGGGTGTCGATATTGACCACACTGCGGTTGCAGTGTTCATAGACCTCAACTGCTACTCTTTCAGCGGGCTGTAATTCTTTATAGCGTTCCACAAAAAGAGGGCTTTCGTCCGGTTTCGGCAGCGAAGACCCTTTTTCAGGAACTTGGGCAATCAGCAGCATAGCCGCCGCCGAAATCACCATAGGCAGCAATATCAACACAAACCGCATCAATGTTATCTGTTTCATATTTTGTCAAAATACCGGTCAGCAAACCGCAACAATACTATCACAATGCCGCTGCAAACACAATGTTTCTCCGGCGGCGTATGTAAACTCTACGCAGCAGCCCGCCGTTTGTACGCCGTTGCGGCAAAAAATTATCAAACGTGTTCCGTTATTTCCGTGTGTTTATTTCCCGTTATTCTTCGGCGGTGCTGCTTTTGGTGCTGTTTTTGCGGGGACGATTTGCGTCCCGGACGGACCGATTGCCGTGGTCTGAACAATCACATCTTCATTTTTTGCCCATGTAAAATGCGGAACACCTGCCGGTTCTACGAAAAAACTTCCCGGCGGCAGTGCAACGAGACGTTTTTCATCGAATTCTTCGCCGATGCCGTAATAATATGTTCCCGACAAAACCACGACGGTACGGGAATCGCGGTGCGAATGAGGAATGATTTGTTTTCCTTTCGGGATCAATGTCCGTGTGACGTATAATCCTTCGGCAAGCGGATTTCCGGCCAGAGTGATCGTTTTCGGATTGTTTGCGTTTCCTTTTGGAAACGGGATGTCTTCCGGCAGCCGGAAAAAGGGGGTGAATTCCGGTGTTTCGGATTTTTCCGTTTTCGGAGCGGGTTCTGCCGGAATTTTCGGTTTCGGCGGTACAGGAACGGGACGCTGCTGCCCGCTGCACACCAGCAACGCCGCAATGACGGCAAAGACAAGAACAGACACCGGCTTGCTTCTCCCGCTGCCGTTGTTCACCGCCATTACCCGTTTAGCGTATTTCGTTTTTCGCATAATCATGTTTGATAATGTTTTTCTGTTTTGATCTAACATCCCTTCATCTTATATTGATAATTGGTGCGGAATAAACTTTCCCGCTTCCGTCTCAACGCAGCAAAACTGCCGTGCCGAATGTTTCCCCTTTTTGTATTTTTCCGGCAAGCATTTCCGGCGAATCTGCAAACAGCGGCGAAATCTCTGCAACCGCATCAGCAGCCGTTACGGCACCGGCACGGTTCAGCCAAGACCGGTGCATCGCCGATATGTCCCGGCGAACCGTTTCCGGCGAATCCGCATTGCCCGGCGCATTTTTCAACGGCGCATAATGATTGGCAGCATCAACCTCCACAACCGCCGCATTGACAGCCAACGGAAGCAAATCAAACATGAACCGCTCAAACTTGATTGCATTTTCTTTGTCCGGTTTGATCAAATGACCGGTTGCCGTTTCAATAAACGGCACCTTCTTTTTGGCAATATGAAACGGCAGCAAATCGGCATTTTTTGCACTCCGCTCCAGCAAATGAATACTGAAAACATGTACCGCAATACTGCCCGCCCAGATTTTTAACGAACCGTCCGCAAGGGTCTGTTTTGCAACGGATTCCGGCAAGTCGCTGTATTCGATCACATAAAGTTTACCGCTGGCTTCGATGATATTGCCGACTCGCTCCGCAGGATTTTTTTTGCGGATCACCTGACTCGTCAATTCCGAACCGCTTAAGAGATGATAACCGAGAAACTCCGGCGAACCGATACGCACCAGCGGATTGTCCACCTGATTGTAAAAAAGATATTCAATGCCGCGCTGCCGAAGTGTTGCCAGCACGGACGGCGACTCCGCCGTGCCTTTCGCCATCGCTGCCAGCATTCCGCCATGTCCGTCGGGACTTAATGCAATACTGCCCTTCGATTCAAGCAGTACCTTGCCGTTTTCAAGAGAAACCGCCGGCATCGTCCCCTGACAGAAAATAAACACGTCTTCTTCGGCAAGACCGAAATAGGGTTTTGCCCCGTCCGGCGGATTCCTTAAAAAGTCAACGGTTTCGCGGTGCGTTGCCGGACTTGTCATAATGCAGTACGGCACGGAATAATGGTAACGCTGACTCAACGCTTTGACTTTCTCGAAATGAAATTGAAAGAGTGTTGCCTTGGAAAGAGGACCGATAGGAAACATTCCTTTCGGGTGCGGAAATCCCAGCCGGGTTCCCTGACCGCCGGCAACGAGACAGCAGGCGGCTTTGCCGTTTTGCAGTGCATTTTCTCCTGCCTGCACCGCTTCAGCGGCAGTTATCGGTTTAGGCATTCTGACCGGAGACGGATCCGTGACGGTCGAAAATTTGTATCCCGGCGGATCATTTGCACAACCGGCAACGGACAGCGATTCCGCCGGTTCATTCCGCCGGCTGTATAACCCGGCAATCCGCCCGAAGTCGATGGATTCGATCTGACCGGCTAATGTTTTTTGTTCCGCAGCGGTCAGATCGTCCCAAAAAGTTAAGAGATGTTCCTGCCCGAAGGGTTTGAGTGTGTTGAGGAGTTGCTGCTTCATACCATGCCATTGTACCGCTGCCGGTAAAAAAATCAAACGGCACAGCCGCACAACCGGCTAACAGGATGAAGACGCGGATAAATGGATAATTGAAAATCGATAATTGACAATGGGGCTTGACAATTATTTTGAAGAGTAACCGTTATGATTTTACTCTTCATTTCCTAATTATCAATTATCGATTCTAACGCCCGGCATTTACGGTTTTTTCACCGTAAAATCAAACTTCTGCTTGTCTTTTTCTGTAACGGTAATGCGCTGCTTGGAATCCGAACCGTATTCCGGCGGAATCAAATCAATGACTTCATCGACTTCGCCCATGCCGGTTTTGATTTTCGTGCCGGTTGCTTGTTGTGCCGAGATACTCACGAGGTATTCACCCGGCACTAAACCCGACTTCCCCGGCACTTCGTATCGGCCGTTGCGGATTATCGCACCGCTCTGAATTTTGATCGGCTGATTGCCGACCGGTTCAAACGAAATGCTTCCTTCTGTAATCGGTTCGCCGTCCAATGTGACCGTGCCGCTTACGGAAAGCCGTCCCTGCGGATTCCCGCAGCCGGAAATTGTTAGTGTAACGAAAATACTAATGCAACGATAAGGAATGTATTTTTTGTTTTCATGCTAGTGTAATAGTTAAGGGTTATTGTAGGAATAGAAAATGCAAAGTAAGGGAGCGGCGGGCATTCACCCGCCGTAGAGCCGACATAACGTCAACTATTTTGTAAACACTTTTACGGAAACGCCCGGCAGTTTTTTGATAAGCAATTCTCCTTTTTCTTTCCCAAGTACGAAGACCGCCGAAGCCAGCGCATCGGCTTCCATTGCGGTTGCGGCTTTCACACAAACAGTACGCTGCTCTGTAACTCCGAGTCCTGTTTTCGGATCAACAATATGCGCATATTTTTTCCCGCCGATTTCAATAAACTGAAACTGATCGCCGGAAACGGCAACGGCAATATCGTACAATAATTCTGTTTGATTGTTAACAAGCACCTTCCATCCTTTTTCACCGGGCGGCGGCGTTCCAATCCGCAGATCGCCGCCGGCATCAACTAATTGCGACATAATACCATGTTTGCAGATCGCTTCAAACGCCTTGTCAATAGCATAACCTTTGGCAATTCCTCCGAGATCAAGTTTCATGCCGGGCTTTAACAATTTAACAGAACGGCATTTTTCGTCTAAAATCCAAAGGTCATTGCCGGTGAGTTGTTTTGCCGCTTCAATATACTGCGGCTTCGGCAATTCTTTTTGCCGTTTGGAACGCCGCCAAAGCCGCACCATCGGTCCGACAGTAATATCGAATGCACCGTCAGAAATTGTACAATAATGTTTTGCGGCAGTTAGTACCGCAAAAAGATCGCGGCTTGCTTTCGGACTGCCGCCGTCCGCACAAAGAACCGACAATTCGCTTTCGGAATCGTAATCGCTCATCACGACATTCAGGCGGCTGAACTCGGCAAAGGCGGCGGCAGCGGCTTTTGCGGCTTTTTCCACATTGTCCGTATACAAAATAATCCGCACCGGTACACCCATCTGCGGTTCTTCAAATTCGTACCGCTCTGCCGCAAAGAGCGGAAGAGTTCCAAACATCACGGAAGAAAAAACAATCAATTTTAGCATGGCTATCCACTATTGTAGCATTTCCGCCGGAATTTCGGACGCTCTTCATGTTTGCCGTCTGATGATTGACCGCCGAAGGAAGTTTTGGTATTATGTCATGTCAATAGTTTTTAGTATTATCCTAACTCCTGAAAATTGCTTATGTTTTCAACGTTGCCGATGCTTTTTGTTCTTGCGGTCAGTGCCGTCGAACCGGACGCAAATTTTTTCGACGTTCCTGCAAAAGAAATTGACTGGAAAGATGCTCCCGTTATTGACTTGGACGCGCCGTCTTCGTTTCCGATAACGCTGCAACCTTATCAGCCGCCGAAACTCCCCGCTCCGCTCAAACCGGTGACGTTTGAACATTCGGCTGTTCAACGGCGATTTGGCGAGTATCTGTTTTACTTCGATACACAAACGGCCCGATGTGTTTACCTCACTCAATCAAGTGTCGACCAAAAGCCCCGCGAAAAAACAACCGGTGTTTTTGAGGGCTATGCGGGCGATATGTTGACCGGTCAGGTTGAAAAAATTTTTGCGTTTGCCTTCAAAGAACGGTTAACCGTTCATTTTCCGAACGCGCCGGAACGCCTTCCGAGGGTTCAATCATGCCGTCTTTCTCCTGACGGAACGAAAATGCTTATTAACATGGACATGGACACCAATGCTCCTTATATCCATACCTCTTATCTTGTCCAATGCGAAAACTTCAAACCGGTCAAAGTTCTTCATGCGTTTCGCAAGAGGCATTTTGACTAGCTGAATGATCAGGTTGTGATCGGCGAGGATATTCCAATTGCCCTCCGTATTTCTGACCAAAAATTTTTGTGGAGGATGCCACCCTATGTTGAGATGGAGGCAATTTGTCCCGCCGGCAGACGTTATGTTGTTGCCCGAAAATACAAGGACTCTTCGCCTATCCTGCCAGACACTCTCTTTTTGTTTGACGCAGAACAGGGGCGTGTTGTTGGTTATTTTGAAGACACACCGCAAGAGGAGATGTCTTGGTACCGATTTGCTTTTTCACCGGACGGAACCCGATTAGCAGGATGCCGATGGAATAGCAATTATTGTGTGAATGTCCGTATTTGGGACACGGCAACAGGAAAAAAGTCAGCCGACTTT
>JAIRPZ010000217.1 GCA_031256755.1 Planctomycetaceae bacterium | reverse complement strand
TAATAAAACGTATGACCCAATGTTGACCATTCTCTTGCTTGCGCTGCGGACTGTTGCGGAATACCATATTGTTGCAAAGCACCGTTAAACCATTGTTTCAAGCCGTCTGCGTTTTTCGGTGCTAACTTTTCGCAATACAATGCTCCGCATCCTCTTCTTGTTCTCGCTCCGATGCCGCCGAAGTTCACCCAAGCCCAGACCGCCGCTTCAACGTCTTTTTCTAACTCTTTCGGAAACGAGCATTGCAATTCAAATTCAATGTTGACCGTTCCCGATTTTGCTGTTTTACCTTCCCGCCGATTTTCCTGAAATGGAAAAAGAACATACGGCAATTTGTTATCACGATTATCGCGAATGTCTTTCGGTTTGACATCGGCATACGCAACTGAATTACCTTTTTTCGTAATTTTGACTGTCACGTTAACCTTGCTCGGCGTATCCGTTGAACCCCAGATATTTTGTTCCGCTTTCCGCATTTCAGAAACGGAAGAAAACGTTTTGCCGCGGGTAGCTCTCCACCAGAACCGCAGTTGTCCGCGTATCGACATCGGACGAATCAACATCTTCTTATCGTTTTCACCGGCAACGACACCGCCGCCGAAGAGCGGCGTTATGACGCTGATGGTGTATTTTTCTGTTGAAACCGGATTTTTTGATTTCAAATCACCAATTTTCGGCGGTTCGTAGTGAAATGTCCGCTCCATAGTAAGGCTCTCTTGACAAAATGTTTTTTCAGTTTACAATTTTTTCATCTGGTGTCAATATACCTCAAATTTTACTTCCGACAAGATATGCCGCAGGAAGATTCCGAAAAAATTATTTTTTATCATATCGGCACGAAAACGCCGATTACGCCGTCTGAACCGCTGCCGCCGCTGCCGGCTCTTCCCCGCGGTTCTCTCGTTGTGATTGAAGGACGCTCCCCGATTTGGCGGTACGGATTCGCATTTCATAAGTTGCACGGTTCGCCTGCTGCTGCCGTTGCTGTTTATGACCCGCGGCTCGGTGCCGTTGTTGTTGCAAGTCATTCGCCGAAATTCACCGAAGGAGAAGTGATTGACGTGGAAAATGATGCTAAATCTTAACTTTAACCCTAAAAGAACAATGCCGAACTACATCGTATCAACTTGCGGAACCTCGCTTTTAACCAACAGTGCCGCAAATGAAAGCAGAAAAAAACTGAACGAACTTGCCAACGAATTGGCAAAAGATTTATCGCCCGAAGATAAACAATTCATTGAAAATGAAGCAGAAAAAGTTAGAGAACAACTCCAACGGTGTGTCAATTTTAGTGATTTGCAAAAGAAAAGTGCCGAAATCAATACGCTGCTGAAATTATACGGCAATCAACTTAATGCAGGACAAAATGACAGGCATCTGCTGTTGCACACGGATACTTATGAAGGACAAATTACTGCCGAAATACTGCGTGATTGGCTGCAATCGCAAGGAATTTCTCAAATCGAAATTCATCGCTGCGAAAATCTGAATACTGCCAATGCCGCATCCTTTCAACGGGGAATCGTCAAATTAGCAAAGTATCTTGCTGAAACATTACCGGGCTGGCGTGAAAGCAGCTACAAAATCATCTTTCAGTTAAGTGGCGGTTTCAAGACACTCGCCGGTTTTATGCAAACGGCAGGAATGTTTTTTGCTGATGAAGTCGTTTATATTTTTGAAACATCTGATACTCTGCTGCGGATTCCCCGTATTCCTATTCAACTCGACACCGTTGTTGACAAGATTATTGAGAAAAATCTCGACACATTCCGTAAGCTTGGACGAAACGAAGTTTTAGAATCAGGCAGAATTTCTACATTGCCGGACGGATTAGATTGGTTTGTAGAACAAAGCGACAACCTCGTTTCGTTAACCGCTTGGGGGGAATTGTGCTGGGAACAGGTTAAAACAAAATTTTATTCGCAAAAACTTTTGTCAAGCAGTGATGAACGAATACAATACAGCAAAAGATTTGAGAACGACTTCGCAAAGGAATGTATCACTCTGAACCATCGTAAGCAAGTCAATGAACGCATTGACGATTTTGCCGAGTTTATTGATTCGGGAATGAAAAGAAACTTAGCACGTCTCGACTTCAAAGAAGTCAAAGGAAATAAAATGGCACCAGCAACAAAAGAGATAGACGCTTGGACAGACGGACAAGCCCACAGAATATTTTTACACGAAGAAAACGGTGTTTGGATTTTCGACTATTTAGCACCCGGACTGCATTGACACACATTTTCTATTTGCAAAACGGTTTGCATGCAAACCGGCTAACAAAATGTTAACCGCCGTATCAAGAGATTGTCAGGTTATAGAATATTCCGCCGTCAATTCAAATATTTTGTCTTCAAAGTCACGCAGCAGTTGTAATTTTGTTCCGCTGTCAGCAAATGCAATACTTAACGAATTACGAATCAGTACCAGCGCATCCCATTGCGACAAGCCGTTGACGAGTTGTGCCGCTTTCATAAATTCACTCGAAACCGATGTTTGCGATATACCGCAGTTGTCCGTGTTTAACGTAACCTTCAATCCGCTTTGCATATATTCTTTGAGCGGATAGGTGCCGTTGCGGTATCCGACAATTTGGTCATTGCTGGACGGACACATTTCAACGCCGATGTTCTTATCAATGAACCGTTTCAATAGTTCCGGTCTGTCTAAAAGTTTTAACCCATGTCCAATGCGGTCAGCGGAAAGATGATACACCGCTTGCCAAATGCTTTCAACGCTTTCCGTTTCCCCAGCGTGAATTGTAATACGGATGCACTGTTCCAAAAACGGCATAAAAAGTTCCCGCAACTGTTCCGGTTTTGCTGCACTTTCATTGCCCGCTAAATCGATGCCTACCAATTTGTCCGCAAACTTTTTATTCGTTTTCAGTAAATCAACTATCTGCGTGATACTGTCTTTAATATCCGATAAGCCCGACTGCCGACCGACTATCACGATTAACCGATAAACGTGCGTTTCGTCCACATAATACTTATCAAACGCATCGGTAATTGTTTCCGCAACGTCATCAAGCGTTAATCCTTCCCGGGTATATTTATATGGCGAACAACGAACTTCGACATAATGGACATTATCCGCTTTTAATTTGCGGGCATAAATTTCGATGCACTTTTCTATTGCCGTTTTCGTTTGCAAAAGACCCGAACCTTGATAGTCGCCTAATTTTTGATACGAGTCGATACCGATACCGACAACGTTGCCGCTGTAAATTACCTTCGCAAATTTTTCCGGCTTATTGCGGTATTCCAAAATCGAGCGGATATTTTCGTTGAGGGATTCATTCTTTTCTACCGCAACGGCGGTTTCGATAATTTCTGCGGGTGAAAGGACTCCGCCAAGATGTGAATGTAAATCGGCTTTCGGCAGCCGCTGTATCCAATTCGGTGTGAGCGGCGTTTCTTTTAATCGGCGCAAAATGTTCGGGTGCAGAAAATATAATTTACGGAAAATATCCCGACCACTGTTTCCGCTTTTTAATGAATTGTAAAAGTTCGAATAGAGTTGTTCCGAGTCCTTTTTACGCCGTTGTATTTCTTTGGCGAGTGTTTCGTCTTCGCTGCAATTGACCTGCTGAAAATACCGTCCGTTATCTATATAACCCAGCGGATAATTCTTGCTGTTCAACGGTGTATCGCTGCCGGCAACAATAAAGTGCGGCGGATAGTTCGTTCCGGTGATGACCGGCATAAAATCGTTTTGATATTTTGCTTCGTCGAGTAATTTGTCATCCTTCATCTCCGGTGGCAATCCGTGTTTGTCAACGATATGAATCATTGCGGCACAGCCGAAGAGAGTGCCGGCTTCCTGCATATCAGCGGACATTGTTTTTCGTCCGCCGGAGAGCGAAAGAAAAAGTTTGCCGTTATTTTGTTTCGTGATTTCGGCGGCTTTCAGTACAACGCGGTAAATGAGGGAACGCATTTTGTCGGCATCATTTTGCGAATTGAATTCCGTGATACCGCTGCATACGAACATCCGCAGTTTGCATCGTCGGTGTTCAGCCCAAGTTTGCAACCTGTCTAAATCCTGTTGTCCTTGTGTGGTGATTGCCCAGACCTCGTCAACCGGTTCGATGCCGTGTTCCTTCCGCTGTTGTTCGATTTCCAGCAAACTGCCGAAGAACGGTTCGACTGCCGGATTGGTAAATCCGAACAATTCCGGTATAATTTGCCAAGACATGCCGAGTGTGGAGACGAGGATATTCATCAATTTGAGTGTGTTGATTTGCCGAATGAATTATGTTGTACTCCTTCTATTAAAGATACGAATTATATTAAATTACTTCCAAAAAATAAATGGACTTGATTCCCTAACAATTAGGCAGCGTTCATACTTCATTTAACGTGTTTTATTTAATTGTTATATTCCGTAATACAATTCACAAGGTCTCTTTACAAGCGTATCAAACATATTCTTCCGAAGCAGCGGGGCAACGCGGTGATAGACAATTTTACGCTGCGTGACCGCATTTGCTTTGTCGGCGGTCATTGCATACGGCATCAATAGTATTCCGGCGGTGAATAAACTTTTTCGGATTTAACTTTTTCAAAGCCATTTGTTGAGGAGGCATCACGTCCCCTGCAAAGTCATCCGAAGCCGATTTTTTTAATTGTTTTTTTTGGTTGATAACAACAGGTATCAGATTTTTCGATGATGCTTTTTCCCGGCAGCAACTGTAACACACTCAC
>JAIRPZ010000108.1 GCA_031256755.1 Planctomycetaceae bacterium | reverse complement strand
TCGGTGCGGTATTTTTCGGCGACGGCTTTTTTGAGTTCGGGGATACCGCTGGCGATGGTGTATTTGGTATGACCGGCTTTCATGGCGGCGGCGGCGGCATCGCAGATGTGCGGCGGCGTAATGAAGTCGGGTTCGCCGACACTCAAGTCATAAACGGTTTTCCCTTGGGCTTTGAGTTCCTTTGCTTTTGCCGACATCGCCAGCGTGGCGGACGGCTCTAATCCCTGTACGATACGTGAAATTTCAATAGTCATTGTCCCGTGATTATACCGGAAAACGGAAAAAATTTAATAAGGTCGCTTTTGGCAGTCCCATGTTTTCGGGCAAAAAACGGATGAATTGCCGAAACGCCCGGATCATCAATCCCTGACAATCCTCAAAAACCGCTTAATTTGTATAAGCGGAATTGCCGATATGTGAAAAACAATGTCCGCGGCTGTTCAAAATTATCTTTTTTCCCCGCAATACGCGCTGATTCCCCGCGAAACCAAGTCCGCTCCGGCACCGGCAGAGAACACCGCCGTCGATTCGTCTCTTCACGACACCGTTACCATTTCGCCGGAAGCACTCGCCTATCACAACCAAGCCGGTAAAGAAGTCAAAGTCGCCGAATTGCCGCCGCAGTACGATTGGGTCGAAATCCCTCCGCCTGTTGAGTCACAATTCGGCGCGTGGTTCGGCTCCGCCGCCGTATTCGCCAACCCCCGCAAAGAACTGATTGTACCGAAAGAAAATTATGACGCATTCGCTGCGCTGGAAAAATATACCGCCGAACATTCCAAACATACCGACATCAACGCTTGGGCGGGAATCAGCAAAGAGAGTGCAACCTATCAGACCATTTCAAAAATTGATATTTTTTCACGGGCAGGCGTTTTGTCCGCCTATGCCTCCGCAAAATCGGCGTTGGAAAATGTCGACGAAAAAATCGGCAGTATCCTGAAAGCAAACAACATCACGCTCTCCGAAAAGGAAACGCTTCATTTTTCTATCAATCAGGACGGCAAAATCGTTGTCGGTAAAGGAATCGAGGAATCCAAACGGAAGACCGTTGAAAATCTGCTCAACGAAGACATTACGTTATCACGGGCGTTGTTGAATACGGTTAGTTTTCGTGCCGCCGAATCCGGTGAAACGCACGGTATTTCCAGAGCCGTTCTGCGTCAGGATGTCGAAATGGTTTTGCAGCGGGAATACGGCGTGTCGCTGGCGGATTTTGAAATCAATCCCGACTTCGGCGGATATTATGCCGATGACCCGATGCGTCCGCTTCCGGCAATCCGCGCCAAAGACGGCGATCATACGCTGATTGAATCCATTCGTGAAGAAGAGTTTATGCTGTATCAAAACATCTACAATTTGCTGGACGAAAAGAATGACGCGCCCTTTGAAAAACAATTTTCGTACAGAAACGGCATCACGGTTGAAAAGGGAAAGAGCGACGAGGCGGCACTGAACAAGGTGCCGGACACGATTGGCAAATGGGAGAACCTTGATTATGCCGTCTCTGTTGATTCACGCGGCATGATGGTGAGCAGAAAGGTTTCGGCACAACAAAAGGAGATTCAGCGTGCGTGGGAAAAAATCATCTCCGCCGCGTATCGCCGTTCTTTTTCGGAGATAAGCGGCACGGAAAATGTTGATACGGGCTATAACAACTGCGGCGGATTTTTGAATCAACCGGTTTTGCAGCAATACATGGTTGACATGCAGCGGCTGATGCTTTTCAACAATGCGGAGTTAAAAGCGGAAGACGTGAAGGATTTGCAAGTGACTTTCGGCAGAGTAAACGGCAAGACGTTTACTGTTGCAGCAGCGAATCTTGAAAACCTGCCGCCGGAAAACATCTCTTGAATGATTGTTTTTTGGAGGTAAAATTGCGGACGTAAAATTTCTCTAATGGAACAGGAATGATGAAACGGCGTGAATTTTTGCATTGCTCGGCGATAACTGTTGCGGCGGCTTCGCTTGTTTCTTCCGGCTCCGCTTCGGCAGCGGAAGAGACACCGAAACTGCAATTCAACGCAGACGGCAAATTCAAAATCGCTCAGTTTACCGATACGCATTACCGGCTTGACAAACAGAATGACTGCATCGAAGCCGTCCGGCTGATCGAAGAAACTCTTGAGGCGGAAAAGCCGCAACTTGCCGTCTATACCGGCGACATTGTTGTCGGCGGCGATACCCGAAAGGGCTGGGACGATATTCTTGCTCCCTGTATTGACCGGAAAGTCCCGTATGCCGTGATGTTGGGAAATCACGATCACGAAAATACAAAAATACCCCGCCGGGATATTGCTGCCTACATTGCCGGCAAGCCGTTCAGTTTAACGCAACTTTGCCCGCAAGAAATTTATGGAGCCACCAATTATGTTCTTGAAATCTATGACAAGGATAAGGTGGCGAACCTGATTTATTGTCTCGATTCTAATGCGTATCCTCCTCCGCCGTACAAGGGGGCTTACGATTGGTTTCACGATGAACAGATCGCGTGGTACCGTAAGCAAAGCCGTACTTATACCGAACAAAACGGCGGCACGCCGATACCTGCTCTTGCCTTTTTTCATATTCCGCTTAATGAATTCGGCGAGATGATTCACCATCAGGCGGTTCTTGCAACCGGCAATATGACGGAATATGCAGCGGGAAACATTATTCAGGTGAGGCGGGACAACCGGATGAAAGCGGAGACGCGTCTTGTCGGACAGCGGTTTGAGATCGAGTGTCCCGGAGCGGTGAACTCCGGTATGTTTTATGCAATGTGGTCGCAGAAAGATGTGATGGGGATTTTTGTCGGACACGATCATGTGAATGATTACATCGGTCTGCATCAGAACATTGCGTTGGGATTCGGACGCTGGTCGGGTTCCAAAACCACTTATGGCGGCAAATATATGACGCACGGTTCGCGTCTGTTTGAATTAAAGCGGGACGGCGGCAGAATGTTCAAAACGTGGATTCGGCAGCGGGGCGGCGGGATATTTTACACTGTACAGGTCCCGGCAGATCTGCTTGCCGAAAAATAGAGCAGAGTACTGTGGAAAGAGGGGACTCTGCCGCGGCGGGCAGAGGGAATTGTCTGCCCTTGACACAATCCCGTTTTCAGGGTATACTACCCTTTTCCACGTTTACTTCACATTCCTTAAGGAGACGAAGATTATGACAGTTATTCGATTTGCCGGTATCGGCAGTACAAACAAGAACGGAGCGTATCCGTCCGCCGGAATTACCGGCAAAACCCCTGCAAACCCCGCAGAAAGACCCAAAAGTAATAAAATGGGCGTATTAGGGGGGGGGTAAGAAACATCGTGCTGTTGGGAACAGCACTTGGGGTTTTACCCTCGTAGAACTCCTCGTCGTT
>JAIRPZ010000054.1 GCA_031256755.1 Planctomycetaceae bacterium | reverse complement strand
GGGCTTGTACAGAGGTTGCGGTGAAGAAAAGGGACACGAGCAAAGCGGAAATCGTCTTCGCGAAATAACTTTTTGACATATAAATCTCCTTTTTGAGAATAGCCGCAGCCGGAACAAGCCCCTTGCCTGTCCCTGTGTGCGGCAAAATACCTTTGTATAATATAGCAACTCCCATTCCACAAAACTCAAAAAAAAAACAAACTGTGCGGAAAATGTAAACCTATAAAAACAAAGAAGTTACACATTTAATTCTCTTGCTTCACAGAGATTGCGTACAAGGAAAACTGTTTAATATGTGTTAAAATGATACAATATTATGTATTATTCTGCAAAAATGACGTATTTTTAGACAGTCCCTGCCGTGAAAAACGTTTTTGTTTGCCTTACTTTTCCCCGAACAAATCCAGCAGCGTTTTTTGCGTGTAGAATCCCCGAAGCACCTTTGGCTTTTGCGGATTTTTCGGCTCGAAAACGGCAAGTACCGGCACTTGTTCCGGTCCTAATTGTTTCAATAAATCAATGGACTCTTTATGGGCTTCATCACGGCGGGTACAGTCCGCCGTTAATGTAACAATTTGTTTTTCGTCAAGCAATTTGACGACCGGTTCGGAATTCAGTACCGTTGCTTCCAAAAATTTGCAGTTCACACACCAATCCGCCGTAAAATCAACGGCGACGGTTTTGCCGGACTGCAACGCCTTTTCCAAAGCCGCCGCCGTGTACGGCTGCCAACGTGCAAAACCCTGATGCTTATTCACTTTTTGTGCAGCGGCTGTGTTTTGCAAAGCCGTATCAAGCCGAAATTTCATTGCCGATTCCAGCGTGTAAACATTCGGGACATACGGTAGTTGAAACGAAAATAATATCGTTACAAAAACAACCAGCAGTCCGATGAGACCGTCTGATGTTTTCATCCTGCCGTAAAGTTGATTTCTGCCGGCAAGCCAGCAGGCAAACCACAATGCAAACAGCAGCGTGACTGCCGGCAGCAGTTTTTCGAGTTGCACAAAATACAAAATCCACACCACCGCAAAGAGCAGCAGAAAACCCATTGTTTTTTTGAATGTTTCCATCCATTCGCCCGGCTTCGGCAGAAAACGGAGCAGTTCAGGAAACGCACCGATGATTAAATAGGGCGATGCCATTCCGAGAGCAATCATTCCGTACATCAGAAAGACCTGCGGCATATTTCCTGACCGGATTTGCATATCAGCCCAGTTCACCGCAGGACTCAACAGCGGCGCACCGCACGGTATTGCCAGCAGCGTTGTCATGATGCCTTTGAAAAATGCGCCGGTAATTCCTTCCTGCGATGTTATTTTCCCGCTGCCGACATTGGGGGCAGAGAGCGTCCAAATATCCATCAGCGACAACGCCATCACAAACACAACACACGCCATGATGATGTTGAATAAATCAAATGTAAACAGGATACTCAAACCCAAACTCAAAAAGGCGAGAAAGAAAAAAACCGTCAATATGCCGAAGGAATAACAGAGGTTCAGCACAAACGCTTTCGACCGGCTTTTGCCCGCCTGTTCAAAAAACGACAGAATTTTTAATCCGATGACCGGCAATACGCACGGCATAAAATTCAAAATGATGCCGCCGAGAAACGCATAAAGCAGTGCTGTTGAAAAACCGGCAACGGGAACAATTTCGTCCGGTGTGAAGTCCTTCGGCAAAATCTCCGGCGTTGTTTTTTCTGTCCGAAAGACAAACCGCTCTTTAATTTTTGCAACTTGTCCGAGCAGGGAATTGATGTCCAAACCGGCATTGTATTCCGCTTCAAACGGAACGGTGAGCGGAATACACGTTCCGCCTTCGCCGGATTGACAAACCTGTCCGTCCAGTTTGCCTTTAATGATTTGGTCTTTCGGCAAATCGTTTTGGAACGTAAAAATCCATGTTGCGGCATTGTCATGTTCTTCGAGGTCAACGGCAACGGTAAAACCGACGGCATTGCTGTTCACGTGCGGTTCGGCAACGGGGCGGATTTCCTGTAACGTTAATTCCGGCAAATCGAAAGTGAACGTTGACCGTATCGCTCCGCCGTCCGGTTGTGTGACGGAATAGAGATGCCAGTCCGGCGCGATTTTTGCTTCGATGACAAGATGCTTGCCGGTAAATTGTCCCGTCAACGTCACATAATTTTTCGGAGCGAAACTTGCTGAATCAGGACTGTCGAGATCGTAAAGACCGCCGGGTTGGGCTTGCACCGGCAGTGAAACCGCCGCAAGCCCGTACAACAAAATGAGAACCGCCAAACAACGAAACCGCATCATGTCTCCTATTCTCCTCTCCCTCACCGGGTCTTGTTTTTACCAGTTTTCGGCGAGGATTTCAAACCACGATTGTCCCTTTTTGCAGGCGGGACACAGACCGGGTGCAGAGGCACCGGCAGCGACAAAACCGCAGTTTCTGCAATGCCAAATGACATTTTCCCGCTTGAAAAGATCGCCCGCCTTCAGATGTTCCAGAAAAGCCCTGTATTGCTTTTCATGCTGTTTTTCCGAGACCGAAACCGCTGTGAACGTTTTAGCGACATCGGCGAACCCCTCCTCTTTGGCAACTTTGGCGAATTCAGGATAGACATCTTCCCATTCTTCATGTTCGCCGTTGGCGGCTGCTGTGAGGTTTTCTTCGGTTGTACCGATTCTGCCGCCGGGATAGGTTGCGGTAATTTCCAGCGGGCCGCCGGCATCGAGATACTGAAAAAACTGCTGGGCATGGACTCGTTCCTGATCGGCGGTGGCAAGAAATGCGGCAGCAATACGCTCATATCCTTCTTCGGATGCCTTTGCAGAAAACATAGTATAACGGTTGCGTGCCTGTGATTCTCCGGCAAACGCTTTCAATAAATTTTTCTCTGTCTTTGTTCCTTTGATGTTAGTCATTTTTATTCTCCTTATAAAACGAACTATTTTCTGCCATTATACCGCCGCCGGAACAGAAATGCAATACGAGAATTCGGAATTTGTTACGTTCAAAGTCATTATGGAGGTTTTACTCTAATGGACGGCATCATTCTTTTCCGGTTTGCTTGCAAAAGTACATTACTTGCATCGTCTGAACTGTCCGAAAAATTCAGGTTCTAAAAAACTTTCAGCAAACAAGCAACGCCTCGCGGGCATCACGCCGTAATCCCTTTCGTCAGCGTCATAAATGCCGTTTCAAGATTGATTTCATCCTCTTTGAATGAACGAATTCGGAAACCATGCTGGATCAGCAATGCCGGTAAATCACTGTAATCGTCCAAACCCCGATCTTTGTTCAGAGAAAGACGGATTTGCTGTTTGCCGCTTACCGTTTGAATCTCAACAGACATGACCGATCCATGCTGTTCCAGTAATTTCGCCGCCTCTTCAATCCGGTCAACAACTTCAACCTGAATGACCAAATGATCCCGCACCCTCCGCATCACGTCCGCAACTTCGGCATTGACCAGCAGTTCGCCGCGTTCAATAATGCCGACTTTATTGCAAATGTCGGCAAGTTCCGGCAAAATGTGAGACGACACCATCACCGTTTTACCGCGTCCGCCAAGCCGTTTCAAGAGTTCCCGCATTTCAATTCTCGCCCGCGGATCAAGACCGCTCGCCGGTTCATCAAGCAGCAATACCTGCGGATCATGAAGCAATACTCTTGCCAAACCAAGCCGCTGTGTCATTCCCCGCGATAAACTGGTCGCCATCGCATCCCGTTTGTATCCGAGATCAACAAGTTCAAGCATTTCATGGCAAACCTGTTTTCGTTTTTCTCCCCGAATCCGGTAAGCTGCGGCGAAAAATTCAAGATACTCAATCACCGTCATATCATCATACACGCCGAAAAAATCCGGCATATAACCGATCAGCATACGGATTTCCTTCGGATGCGTGTAAATCGACCGATCACAAACATACGCCTCGCCGTAAGTCGGCTGTAAAAGCGTAGCAAGGATTTTCATCGTTGTCGTTTTGCCGGAACCGTTCGGCCCGATGAACCCGAACAAATCGCCCGGTTTCAGGTCAATCTGCAATTGCTTCACGGCAAACAATGAGCCGTATTGTTTTGTGAGGTCTTCAGTGTGAATCATAAACTATGCCCGCCGTATTCTGGCAACATTCTAGCAAACGGCAATGCCGCTGTCAATAAGGGCAATGCCGGTGTTGCGCCGGCGGCAAGCGTTTACGGTTTCTCGACTGTAATATCGAAAACTTTCGTTCCGCCGGATTTGACTTCAAAGGTCAAGTCCGTTGTTGCCGGCGAAATATATTTTTTCGCTATCGTCAGCCGTCCGCTGTAATCCGGGTCATT
>JAIRPZ010000090.1 GCA_031256755.1 Planctomycetaceae bacterium | reverse complement strand
CGCTGATACGGCGGACGAATGTCGAGTTTTCCGTTGTATCCGACAACGCCTTGTTCCTGATTGTCGGCATAACCGGCAGTCAATTCACGAATCGTGATTTCTTTGAGTGTGATTTGCATCGATAATAAAAAGATAAAAAGGTTAATAATGTCTGTCCTTGCTATCGCGGGGGCTATTCTTGTTTTCGCCGAATTAATAAACGGCGATACAACGTCTTACCGTTCACGACATTAACATCAAAACATGCGCCTGTAATATATCGGCTGTCGCCTAATATCTCAAACTGTTCAGGATTATATTTATCAAGAAACGTAAGAGGCACACCCATTACACCATTATAATCCTTTGGTATTTCCGCCGTCTTGGATACTTCTATTGCATTATAATGATCATACTTCAGATATTCTGCGGGATTGTATGTTTTATACAGTTCTAAATTCTCGTGACGCTTATCGTGGTCAAGGTTGGTAAACCAACAGCAACTTCTAAACTTGCATAACCGTTTCCCGTTAACGAAAACAATTTGAGTGTTGGAATAATCTTCTGGAATGGAAAAATACGCATTACCGCCACTAAAACCATACCCAAGCCACATTTTATTTCCCTTAATCAATGGGAAAATTTCTTTATATGATATAGCATTGTAATTGCCGATAATCAGAAACGATTTATTGTATTCAATCAGTTGTGCAACATATTCCCGAAACAAACTGAACGGCGGATTGGTGCAGACAATATCCGCTTGCTTTAACAAAGCGATACATTCATCACTGCGGAAGTCGCCATCGTCTTTGAACTTTTTCGCTTTCATTTTGCGGCGGTCTGGATTTTCGTCATTCGTTCTGCCTTCACCGGTATAATCAAGCCAAAGCGACTGTTCTGCTGTATGCGTGCTGAACAAATCGGTTGACGGATTTTTATAACATGTTGCAATGAGACGCTGCAAGCCGAGTGCCGAAAAGTGGTCGAAGAAGTATTTGACAAACATACTTTCCCGCGGGTCGTCGCAGTTACAAAGCACGGTCTTGCCGGTGAAGTGTTTCCAATAATGTTTCAACTCGTTTTCAATGTCGAGCAGTTGCGTATAAAATTCATCATTTTTTGCGACTTTTGCGGAACGTAAAACGGAGTTGGTATTACCGGATTTCTTTGCCATTGTGTTTTGTTTCGGAACCAACCGGAGAGAAAAGCGGCGGAAACAAAAAACACTTTCATAAACAAAGAAAGGGCATTGGTCTCCCATTGCCCGCATCCCGGTATCCTTGCAAGAACCATCAACAACACAAAGTGAGCCAACGCCCGCTGACGCGGACGTAAGTTCATTCGAGTTGTTGAAAGACAAGCAAGGCATAATCCCGTTTCCCCGCTCAACAAACATTACAGTTTGATGAGCGTTCATCGGGAACACCGTTAGTCCTAAAAACAATCTTGCAAGGATTTTGGATGCGGACTAATGACTTTTCGTCTAATTTTTAATTAAAAATTCGGTAAGGTCTCCAAAGGGTGAATGAAACGGGAAAATTATAAAGGGACGATTTTAGCAAAATTAAAAACGGATTGCAAGAAAGCGAAAAATAATTTTTCTGTCCTGACGTACCGTGCGGAGCATCGCGCGAAGAGCGGCTTGCTGCCAAATGATCCGTTCCGTATTGTTCAGCGAATCCCCTTTCCAAAAAGCATCGCGGATTTTTGCCGCTTGTTTTCCGTAAACCGGATCGTTTTGGAAAGATTGCAGCAGCGAAAACAGGGCGTACCCGTTTCCCGCCGCCGCACGGCAATCCAATTGTTCCAGCGTATTCAAGACCAGTTCCGTTCCCGACTCTTTGCGGTGAACGGAAAAATTTTTGATCAGCAAGTCGGGATGAGCCAGCAGATATTTTTGCATCCAGCGATCCGCCGGTTCTTTCATGCCGGCTTTGCGCAGTATTTCCGCATATTGAAGAGCAGCCGGACTGTCCGGCAGAGTTTTGAAGTTGCCTGCCGTTTGTTCCAGTAATTGAACGGCATCCGCCTTTCTTTCCGTCAAAAGATAGATTTCGGCAAGTTGCCGGACTCCTTCCAGCGAACCGGGAACGCTTTTCACCCGCGACTCAAACTGTCCGGTAATTTCGTTGAGTTTTCCGCTGCGGGTCAGCACGCCGATACAGTTTTTCTGCACGGATTCCGCAAGCGAAGCCGGAGACCGCAGCATTTTCAATGCCAGAAAAACCGCCTGTTCCTTTGCCGCTTCATCGGTTTCGGCGGATTGTTTCCAATCGTCCAGCAGCGCATTAAGAACCGCCGTTTTCTTCGCAACCGCCGTCAAACGGCGGCGGATATTATCGGCATCAGCCGTTTGCCCCCGTTTTTTGAGCAACTCCCAAAACACCGCAAGTTCATCTTCGGAGAGTTGGTATCCGAGCAGCGTCTCCGCCGCCGCAGCGGCGCGGTGCTGCCAGTTTTCTTCTTTCCGCTTTGCCGCAAGCGATAAGAGAAGGAGTTCCCGCGATTTGATTTCGGCGGCGGTCTGACAGGGCATACGTTCAAGATAATTCAGCGTTTGAGCGTAATCGTCTTCCGCCAGCGCAAGCAGAATACGCGCTGACCACACCGCCGGATCGTCCGAATCCGCCGGCTGCCGAGCCGCCTCTTGTTTCAGAGATTCCAAAGACATGGCACGGGCGGTTTCCGGCTGTTTTTGTTTCAGAACGGCAAAAACTTCCCGGACCAAACCGGCATGCCCTTTCCAGTTCGCATGCCCTTTCCAGTTCGGCAGAGAATCGGCAGAACCGCTGTCCAGCAATGCTTGCAGTAATTCCGTCCGGTTCGTCCGAATTTCTTCCGGTTTGATTTCTTTTGCCGGTTTTTCGGCGGCAAACAATTCGTCCATCGCGGACAAAGTGCCGCAAACGGATTCAAAAACCGGTTGACTTGTTCCGCGAACCATCATCATCGGACGCGACCAATCGGCACGGGTGAGGAGATAATCAACAAGATTCAAATTAACGATAACGCTGCCGTTTTCATCGGTTTCCGCATGAAGAAGTGTCCGGCTTAAATTGACGGACGAATACCAGAATTTGCCGGCGTTCTGCTGCTGCGGGCGTTCCGATTTCCGCATCAGTTCCAGCATTTTATAAACATTTTTTTCAAAGGCATCGCTGACCGTCAAAACCTGCCGGTTTAACTTCCGGTTCTCTTCTTTTTCGGTTTCCCCGGCGGTTTCCGTTTCCAACAGGCGGAGTGTCTTTTCGTTACGGATTGTCAGCACCGTCCGAATCACTTTGGGGCCGTGCTGCACTTTATTCAATATCTGATTCCAGCGGGACGCAGCGGTTTTGATTTTTTCGCCGAATTCCGGCGGTATCTGCTGCAAATAATCCTTCTGCAATATCTGAAAGAACCGCAGAAATGCCGCATCGAATTCGTCCGAAGGAGAGAATGTTGCGTGTGCGGCGGCTTTTTCCGCCTGCTGAAGGATTTCGGCAAAACGCTGTAATTTTTCTTCCCCCGAAAGTGTTCCTCCGTCCAATGCTTCCGTTTTCCGCAGGATTTCCGTAACGATTTGTAAACCGCTGCCGGAGTTTCCGGTGTTTGCCGCGCCGGAGTTTTGCGGTTTCCATGCGGTTTCTATCCGGTTCCGCAGGGCATTTCCTTTTTCCGTTTGTCCGGCGGCGAGATATAAATCCGCCAGACGGGATTGGTTGATCCCGTCATCCCGCTGTACGCAAAGCAGTTCCTGATAACGGATCGCCCCTTCTTTATCCCCCTGTTTTTCGGCAATTTGCGATAAACGGAGAAGCACTTCGGCATCGTCCGCATTGTCCCGCAGCGCAGATTCCAGCGTTTCCCGTGCTTCGGCAAAAGCGGAAACAGCACTGTAAGCACCGGCAATAGACCAGAAACCGTCTTTGTTTCCGGTTTTTTGCAGACGTTCAATCAGTTGCTCAAAACGGAGCATTTGCTGATAAAAGAACGCCAGTTTGTCAACGGCGGCAAGTTTGCGTTCCCTGCCGGTCTGCTTTTCGAAATGAGTCCAAAGCGTTTCAAGGGCTTCGTCGGCGTGTCCTGTCCGAAAAAGGGCATCGGCAAACAAGAACGTCAGATCGGCATTCTGCGGAGCGGAACGGACAGCACGGCGCAGCGTTTCAATGCCCTGTTCATCGTGTCCCAGCGCAAATTGAATTTCCGCAAGCAAGCGGAGATGATCCGCAGTTTCTGCTCCTGCCGCCACTGCACGCCGCAGGGATTCTTCTGCTTGGCGAAGGTCGCCGGCATCGCGGTACCGCATCGCCAGTTTGCGGAGATATTCCGTTTTGCGGGCGGGATCGGTTTCAATCAGTTGTTTCAACAGGGACTCTGCCCGGCGGCTGTCCGCTGTTTTTTCTGCAATGTCCGCCGCTGCACGGAACAGAAGAGGCGATTTATTGCCGTGCAGCAAACCGCGTTCTGCTGCTTTTGCTGCTTCGTCCGGTTTGTCCGCCGCCGCAAGAAAAAGAGCCCGTTTCGCCTCGCGCTTTGTTTCACGTTTTCTGCCGCGTTCCGCTTCGGCAGTGTCCGCTGCATGGGGGGGACGCTGTTCTAATTCCGCAATGTATTTTTCCAGTTGTCCTGCGGCTTTCCGCAGCCGGATTTCCAAACGGACGAAAACCTCTTCTTCCTCGTCCGTTTCCGTCAACGGTTCTGCTGCACGAAGTTGTTCTTCCGCAGCGGTAAAATCCTTTGTCCGCAGGAACATATCCGCCGCACGCAGACGCAAATCAAACCGTTCCGGTTCGAGGCGGACGGCTTCCGAAACGGCTTTTAACGCTTCTTTCGGTTGATTGACGGCATCGAGCAAATCCGCCGTATGAAGAAGCGTTTCCCTGTTCCGTTTTGTTCCTTCGGCAATTTTCCAGAACGTTTCCGCGGCCTTCTCCGGCTGGTTTTCCTTGTGATAAAAAAGACCGAGCCGCTCATAAACATGGCTGTCCGGTTTGAAGGCTGCGGCTCGCAGAAAGAGCGTTTCGGCGTGTTCGGGAAATCCGTTTGCCGCAAACAGGTCTGCGGTGAAAAGCATCAACGCCGTATCGCGTGGATTTTTTGCCGCAATCCGGTTCCATATTGCGGCGGTTTTCTCTTTCCGCACCGATTCTTCAACGGACGTATCAGCGAGAACAGCACGCCCCCATTGAGTCAGCAAGTCGGGATTGTCCGGTTCAAGGCGGCAGACCTCTTCGTAAAGACGGTTCGCGGCGGGAAAATCCTTTTCGCTGCGGTACAATTCGATCAAAGCAAGCCGGAGCGGAACATTCTGCGGCATTTTTTCCGTACCGTTCCGCAGCAGTTTTTTTGCCTCATCATTCTGCGATAAGCGGTTCAATGTCAAAGCGAGATGACGCAGGGTTTCTGTTTCGTCCGGGTGCAGTTTCAGCCGTTTTTGGTAAAACTCTGCAAGACCGGCGAAATCTCCTTGCCGGGCAAATAACTGTTCTATCCGGCTGCGGACGGTTTCGGCGGTATAAGTTTTTTCGTCCAGCGAATCCAGCAGTGATTCCAAATCGTGCAATGCCGAAACACGGCTGCCGAGTTTGATTTTAATGTCCGCCGCTGCCAGCACGAAGGGGAAACGTGCGGTGTCTTTCCCTTTTGTCAATTCGGCGAGTTTGAGATACTGTTGCAGAGCCGCTTCATGTTTGCCTGCCCGTTCAAGATTCCGGGCGATACGTTTCAGGACATCGGTATTGCCGGGAAAATCTTTTTCAAGTTGCTGCCAAACGTTGTCTGCTTTTTCTGTACAGCCGAGCCGTTCATAAAGACCGCCGAGTTGTTCGGTCATTGCCATGCGGTCGGATTTGACCGGATGGCGTACCAGCGATTGCTCTAATTGTCCGGCGGCATCCCGAATTCTTCCCTGTTCGGTGAAAATTTCCGCCAGATAATAACCCGGCAGCGGGTCTTCCGGCAGCAATTCGCCTGCTTTTTTCAGTGCGGATTCTGCTTCGTTGATCCGGTTTTGTTTGGCGGCGATCAATCCGAGGACAAAAAACGCTTTGCCGTTGTCCGGTTCGGAACGTGCGAGTTGTCCGGCTTTTTCGGTGAGTTTATTCAGAGTTCCTGAAGCGGCATAATAGTTATAAACTTTATCGAATGCTGTTCCGTATCGGGGCGAGTTCAGCAGCACGTTCCAAAAGCGTTCGGCTGTTTGTTTCTCTTTTTCGGCGGGTACGGCATTGTCTTGTGCCGGCAGGAGCGGCGATAAAAACAGAACCGGAAGCAAAGCGGCGGCGAAAACGGCAGAAAATTCGGCAAGGAATCGGCAGAGTTGCTGTAATGTTTTCATCTTTCCGCTGGCTGGTGCTGTCTTTGCAGTGCAAAACAATGTTTTGTTTATAAAATACATTTGTTTTAGTTTACATTTTTTCCCGTCTGGAACAAGGGACAGGACATGGCAGTCCCTTGCGGAGTTTTCCGACTTGCGAATTTTTACGCGACATTTTTGATTTTCTTTCGTATTAAGCACAGAGACTTATTTCCCGTTCCCAAAATACAACGGAGTCCGCAATGTCCTCTTCCGAAACATTAGCCGCCGCCCGACTTCTGCAATAAAAGAATCTCCCTCAAAGACATGCAAAACGCCTTCGCTCAATTTTTGAACGGTCTGTTAAACGACGAAGTGCGCGTTGCCGCAAGGGTGTTCCTGTCTTGTCAACTCGTTATTATGTGAGTTCTTTGTCGTCTGATGCCGTTTCTGCAAAACGATTTCAGGAATCTATTCTTCGCCATTGGGAGACGGAGAATGGCCTGCATTGGGAGAAGGACAAGGAGTCCGTCGCAGACAAACACATTTTTCGGAATGCGGCGTTGGGCGAGGTTTGGAC
>JAIRPZ010000022.1 GCA_031256755.1 Planctomycetaceae bacterium | reverse complement strand
ATGCGGAAAATAGATTGAAAAAATACTATCAACTTACAATACCCCAAACCGCTGGCATTGTCAAGAGAACGCCAGCGAGGGAATCAGTCCGTTGCCGGGTCTCACAAGTTGAAAGCGTTAACGGCTATGGTTTTTCGACCGTAATGCCAACCATTTTGTTTTGCCATCAGCGGTGAAGGTTAAACCGTTGGTTTCCGGTTTTGTGTATTTTCCCGCACTCAGCATCAGCGGAACCAGTTCTATTTTCTTTATCGTCGCACCATATTCGTTCTTTCTGCGATTCGGCAAATCGTCTGAAACCTGCCGTTACAAACACAGGCATTGCCATTCATTACCGCACCCACGAGAGAGATGCTGCGGATGTTCTCGCTGTTGAAGCGGCACTGCTTTTATTGCACGTCGGACAGTACGTACTGCCGTAAGTGTTGGTTGTATTCGGCGAGGAAGACCGCACCGAACTATTACCTGAACATGTCGGACAATAGGATTGACCGGAAGTCAGTTGCTGACCGCAAGTAGTGCAAACATAAGAATCACTGCCCCGTCCGGCAAAACCGGAATAGGTCTTCGCCGTACTTGATCGTGCCGCCGTGCCGCCGCAAGTCGGACAGGATGTCGAAGGCAAACGGGTTGCCGATACCGAACCATAAGTATTGCCAACAGATGAAACCGCCATGTCAAACTCCTTTTCTTGAAAAAATGCTCCGCTTTTCCTGTTGTCGGTTAGCGGAGCAGCCGGACATCATTGGCGGCAGCGATGTTCCGGTTATGCCGAAAAGAAGGAATCTGCCGGCACAGATCAGTGCAGAAACATGAGGCAATACACCGCGTTTCATGCTTTTCCCGAACACGAAAATCGTAAAAACGCAACAAATCGTCCGGTTTTGCCGATAATTCCGCATGCCGTATGTTTGAAAACGGCATTGACCGCGGTCTTACCGGCCTCTAACCGTATTTTTGAACAATGCGTGTATTCTTCTGCTTATTTTTTGCGTTTGTTTGGACACTGTTTTCTTATGCGGACGCAGTTTTTGCCCAAACCGGTTTGGTACAAACAGGTTCCGCCGCTGCCGATGTTTGGATTTCGGCGGACATTTTACAAGCGACTTTGGCAGCCAAAACACCGGAAGAACAAAATTACTGCAATTACGTCATCCGTCTGCGGGATGCCGGTTATTTGCCTCCCCGCATTTTCTACGGTGTTTATAAAAAAGCACTGTCCAAAGACCGCAACCGCCGGTTTTACTATTTCAAATACGCTCTTGAAGCCGTTTGCAAACAGGAACGGATTCCGTTTTATCCGCCGGCACTCCAACGTGATAATCCAAAGTATTCCGGCGGCACATTTCCGAAAATGCAATGAACCGGCTCGGACAGCGGCAGCGTTGTTTGCGGAAAATACTCTTGACCGGCGGGAACAGAATGAGTACGCTTTTGTGATGAATGCCCAATTTGCCGTTGATCTTTGCCGCGATGCCGTTTGGACAGCACTGCTGATTACCTCGCCGATTCTGATAGCGGGAACGGTGATTGGTCTGCTTATCGGTTTGTTTCAAGCCCTCACGCAGATACAGGAACAGACGATTGCGATTGTGCTGAAAATTATCGTGATGGTGCTTGTTGCGGCGTATTTAATGCCTTGGATGACGGAGTTAATGGTTGACCATTCGATAGACGTATTTCATACGATTCCCGGCATTATCCCGGAAACGGTCGAACCGCCGCTGTCCGGCGGGTAATCTTTGCCCCTCCGTCCTGCAACGAAGAAGCATTACAGCGCAGGAACAAGCGGTTTGTTCGGAAAACTCTGCGTAAAATACAGAAAACGCCGCAAAAAACGTTTTCAGAAAATTTTCGGCAGATTTACTTTGATTTTTCGCTTTTGTGAGTTATACTCTGTCTAGTTTCCAGACGTTGTTCGGTCGGCATACGGAAAGCAATGCAATGAAAAAGTTGAGTACGGCTGTCTTGTTTGTCATTTTTTGTATCGGAATGACAGTTTTGGTGTTAAAGTTTTTTTTGCATCAGCCCCCTTCTGTTCTTCCCGCACAAGCCGAACAACTGAAACCGTATACGCCGGAAGAAACGGTTCCCGCCGCTGTGTCAAAAACCGCCGCAGAATGGACAGCACGTAAAATTATAAAAATAGAACCGCCGGAACCCGCTGTTCCCATTCCTTTGGAACAACCGCCCGAACCGGAAAAATCCGATCCGCCTGTTGTGCCGGAACAACCGGAGTCGGCTCTACCCGATAAACCGGAATCTCATTCGGAAGCGGTTGTGTCTGCCCTGCCCTCCGAATCCGTACCGCTTGAATCGGTGCAGACCGCATCGTTCCCCGCCGCATTGCCTCCGGTCAAACCGCTGCCGGTCGAGTCACCGGAACCGCCGGTCTCCGTTAAACTGATACCGCTGAAACTCGTACCGGTAAAATTAGTGCCGGTTATGCCGGTTTATCGGGTACGGCCGACTCCGGTTGTTCCGGTGTATCCGCCCCAAACCGCTGCTCCGGTTCTCCCGTGAGCCGCTTTTAACGAAAAAGAGAACGAACAAAAGTCGACGGTGTTCCGATGTTGAAAATTTATTTACTGACCATTTTACCGGCAACCGGTTTCTTGCTGTGCGGCATGCCCGTATTCGGCGATTTCGGCGACTGTCTTTGGGGAGGACGGAACGAGGAAACGGCTTACTCTGCCAATTACCTTTCCGGCAGCGGACGGACAACCCTTCCGCCGCCGGTATCGCCGTCGATGAACCTCGGTGCGCCGCCGTCAGGCATTGCCGTGCAGGCAACGCCCAACACGCAGGGAACAACAGTCCCGCAGGCAAACATTCCGACCATTACCGTTCCAACCGGTCCCGTCGGTTCTGTCGGCAGACCGGCAACCGAAGGGACTGCACCGCAAACACCGCTGCCGCAAGCACCGCCGGGAACCGAAATCGTCTATGTTCTGCCGCCGCCGCAAGCACCGGAAGCAGTTTGTCTTGACGGTGTGCGGTCTATTCCGGCTGCCGAAACGAAAGTTGTTCCGCCGGACACACCGGGAGCCATTCCGGTTGCTCTGAAAACGGTGATGGTGCGCCGTCCGATCACGCAACTCCATTGGACGTATGCACCGATTGTTCACCGGGAGGAACAGTTAGTCAACGTAGTCAATCCGCGAACCGGCAAGGTTGTCCGGTCTTTCTGCCGAACTGAGGAAACCGCCGCCACCTCGCTCCCTTGGCTGCACCTTCGCGAAGTGGTTACCTACGAAACTGTCGAAGCCAAAATCGGTACGCCGGTTTCCCTTGTTCCGGCGGCGGCAGCGGCTGCCAACACGTCGGTCTTGCCGGGCAATGCCGCTCCGTCCGGCAGTACCTACCAAAGCAACTATCCCGGCGAACCGGTCATCGGAACGATTGTGCTGCCCTGACATCCGTTAACGCACTGTCTTTCACGCTGTATTCTACAGCGCAATCACCGCCTCCACCGGAAAATGGTCGGTCGGATAACGTCCTTCACGCTGCGTGCGGATAATCTGCGAGGAAATCGTTTTGAGCGGTGCGGAAATGAAAATAAAGTCAATTTTGTCCTTGTGCGGCTGAAGAAATCCATGATACGTGCCGACATTCTCCGCATCGGGATTCACCGCCCGAAACGTGTCGGTCAACCGGCACGGCGGCGTTATTTTTTCACCGTCCAGCGTCATCGGCTCTCCCTGCATATACCGGATTGCCGGAGAGTTTTCGCCGCAGTTCAAATCCCCCATCACCGCCGCCGGCACATCTTTTTCTTTCCTGCCGGCGATGCTGTCCATTACCTGTTTTGCTCCGCGCTGGCGGGCTTCTTCGCTTCGGTGGTCATAATGCGTATTATAGACGTATATCTTTCTGCCGGACGGCTTTCCCTCTTTCAGTTCATGAAACAAACCGAAGGTCACGATACGAGGACAGCCCGCTTTCGGGTCGGTCTTTGAACCGGGAATTTCCGGCGTACCGGAAAGCCAGAATGTCCCCTTGTCGGCGGTGTCCGGCTGCCAGCGTTCCTTTTTATAGAAAAGTGCGTTGGTTTCACCGCTGTCCGGCGTTTTATCGCGGGAACGTCCCAGTACGCCGTATTCCGGCAATCCGGCGGCAATGTCTTTCATCTGATTCCACTCTTTATTCGGATGAACCAGTGTTTCCTGCGTGCCGATGAAATCGTAATTTCCTCCGGCGAGCAGAGCGGTCACAAATTTTTTCCGGTGCAGCCAGCCGTTTTCACCGTCATTTGCCGCCGCCGTGCGGACGTTGATGGTCAGAATTCGCACCGGTTCATCGGCAAAAACGCCGGCACAGGCAGCGAGGGACAAAAAAACAGCGGAAAGAGAAATCAGTTTCATTTTAGGAGAAAGCATCAATAACGGAGGATTGTTGTCAGCGGCACGGCGGCATCACTTCTGCTCCCGTTTATTTTTACAGGAAGGAAGGGAAGAGAAGGAAGATTTTTCAGTAATCCTTCCCCGCCTTCCGTTCTTTCCTGCGAAAAACAAGAGATTCGGCAGCGTGTCTGAGAGGGAAAAACTAAAGTATACCCTCACTCTGCCGGTACGTCAACCCCCTCCCTTCAGTCCATATTCATGCCCCAGTCCGTTGCGGAGTATTACATTTGGCGAGCGTTTTGAGGTTTTGCTCTCAATCGTTCTCTCACTTCCCGCAAAGTGCGATCCTTCTTCGTCAGACGCACTACCGCTCCAGCCATTCCCGTCAGAAACGTCCAAACATCCCCCAACGCCGCACTCTGAAAAACATGTTTGTCTTCGCCGTACTCTTCCTTCTCCAAATGCAGGCAATTCTCCACCGCCCAATGGCGAAGAATAGATTCCTGAAATCGTTTTGCAGGTCTTTGATAGAGATTCTTTTGAGGATTTCGGCGATGGGAGAGATGCCTGCCGGCAGACCGGGTATGACGATGGCGATAACGGTGTGAAACGTGTGGGAGACTCCGTGTTTTGACCGCGGGTCGGGGACGCGGCGGAGGTATTGCAGAAGTCGGGCGGCGGCGGATGTTTCGGAAGAGGACATTGCGGACTCCGTTGTATTTTGGGAACGGGAAATAAGTCTCTGTTCTTAATACGAAAGAATATCAAAAACGTCGGGTAAACATTCGCAAGCCGGGAAACTACGCAACGGATTGTCCGCAGAGCAGCGAGACCGGCAATGCCCTAGATATATTTTCTTGAAACGGGTAGAATGAGTATATGAGTTCCGGCGAAATCATCATGAAACCGACAGAGGACGTTTTCATTGCGTCATTGCTGTCGGCACCGAAAAATGTTCATTTGCTGACGGCATTGATCAATGCGGTGATAGTCGACAGCGGTTGTCCGCCGGTTGTCGAGGCGACGGTGCTAAACCCGTTCAGCATTGCCGAATACTCCGGCGACAAGCGTATTGTGTTAGATGTCCGTGTGCGGGACGAAACAAACCGCCTCTACAACATTGAGGTGCAGACCTGTCCGCATCCGGCTTTTCG
>JAIRPZ010000276.1 GCA_031256755.1 Planctomycetaceae bacterium | reverse complement strand
ATCGTCCCCGTTCTGCGGTGTATGATAGGTTACGTGCGACCAAAAACGCTTTAACGCTTCTTTATGATCAAGCCGCTCGTCAAGTGTCAATGTGTCTATGGCAAGGGGGGATAAATCAAAGCCATCTTCTTGCAGTATGTCGATGTTCTTGAGCAATAAGTCCTTCTCTTCGTCCGTTAAGTTACCAATTGAACAGCGGTAAGTTAAAACCCCTTGCTGTTCAGGACAGCGATAGGTGATACATATATACTTGCATCGATGACACTCGCTATGAATACCACATATCACTCTGCGTTTGCATTGTCCCTCATAATCCGGGTCGGGGGCATACTCTGTTGTGAAACAGGACTTTCCCCGCTGCAATTCTATGCCGTCCGTATCCATGAACCAAATATCGCGACAATCGGTGGGGTAAACCGGCTTGTAATACGATAAAAAATACTCTTGTGCGGTTGTCTCTGCCGGCTTTGCCGCTGCCTTCGTCTGCTTTGCCCTCGCCATTGTCTTGTCTATGAATCTGTGTTAGTAAGACCGGACACGTTCCGCTTGCCCAATGCACAGACAAAAGACAAACGGAACATACGGGGTAATTACTCCCTATCCGATAATGACAATTATATCATGTCCCGATTCTCCGCAAGCCGTACCCTTTTACTGCCCCTGTTTTGCAACTGGGCGGTCTTGAGCATCTTGACGGGTTAGGGACAGGGCATACGGGTTCTTTTCCCGCAGAGCCAGCGACCGCCGCTGCTGCTCTTGTGCATGGGAGTATCGGCGAGTGACGTTTGCGGTACGATGACAAAGTTCCGCTTGTGCTGCGTCCAATCCGCCGATTCGCTCTAACTCGGTTGCTCTTGCGTGCCGCAACTGGTACGGTGTCCAATGCGGAATCTGCTGATTCGGCGGCAGGGTTTTATTTGCCGCTGCGACCGCCCGCTCAATAGCACGTTTGTAGGCTGTATGGTCATAACATTCGTGATACTTGACCGGCTTTTTTGCTCTCTGTGCGGCACGTGCCGCTTGCGAGGGGGGGATTTTGCTTTTCCGGTTCTGCCGCTTTGTTTCTTTCCGTTCCCGCATAGCGGTTGCCGGAGTGAAGACATAATCCGCCGGTTTTCTGCCGGTCAGATAGGGGGCAAGGACACTCTGTACTTCCGCCCCGAAGTAAAATGTCTTCTCCCCGATGTCCTCTTCCGTTTTGTGATGGGCGGGAGTGTAAGTCCATTCCGCAGCGGAACGGTCAATTTCCCCTGCCTTCATATTGCAAACTTCCGAAGGACGCATCCCCTTCATTCGTTGCAACGTGACCATCGCCCGCAGCATCGGCGGCAGGAAGGGCAGTGTCTTTTCGACCACGTCATCCGGTACTTCCCTGCGGGGTTTGTGGTCAAATGTGCCGTTTGTCCCCCGCTTGACCGGAATAATGGCTTGCAGGTCTCTATACACGGCAGGGGGGACGAAAGCATTGTTTGCCCCCCAGCGGAACAGGGCGACAATCTTCTTGACATAGTCATTGACGGTGTTCCGGCAGAACCGGCGGGACGAAATCAATTGCTGCTGGCACGTCCGCAGTTCCCGAATCCCGAAACGCTCGGCGGGAATATCCCCGTAAATCGACAGCAAGAAATCACGGCAAAGGATAGTGTAATGGCTGAAATGCGCATCGTGCATTTCCGGCTTGCGGTCTTGCAGGAAGGCGGCGGTCAATTCCTCTACGGTGATACTGTTGTCCGTCCAGCCGGTTCTGCTGTCCCGAAAGCGGTTAGGGGCAGGGGGAATGGGATTGTCCTTTTCGGCAAGAAAACGGGCATAGGCGGTTTTTGATTCCGGCGAACCGTATTTTCCCAAAGAAATGGTCTTGTCCTGATAATAGGCAACGGCATAGTTGCCGCTTTTGCAGTATTTCGGCGGTCTTTGCTTTAATTTCGGCTTGTGCGATTTCTCTACGATAAACGGTAAAACCTATGTTTTATGGGTTTTCCGCCAAACACAAAACCGAAATTTCAAACCTTAAGGGACTCGCAATCCCTTGATATTCTTGACTTTACGTCAATGGGCGGCACGGGATTCGGACCTGTGACCTCTGCCGTGTGAAAGCAACGCTCTAACCAACTGAGCTAGCCGCCCCCATTCTCAACTTACTTTTCAATAACTTATTTCCGATAACTTGTTTTCAACCGCCGTTCCAATCCGTCGGCGGTTCAAATTTCGTTCCCACCGCCTCAAACCGTTCCGATACATCCGGCGGCACCGCCGCCGATTCCCGCTTTTTCGACCCGCTGTCCGCCTTTTGCTGCACCTCTTTCCACTCGTTAATCCCCTTGCGGAATTCAAGCAACGCCGAACCAATTTGACGCACCACATTCGGAAGGTCTTTGCCGAAAAACAAAACCCCTAAAATCAGTGCAACCACGATATACAGCGGCGAAAATGACACCGATAACCCTCCTTAATTCTCTAACTCTCTTCTTTCTTCGGCTTTGCCTTTTCGTCCGCCGTCCGCACGGCTTCGTCAATGTCGTCCTCAATGCCATTAACCCCTTTTTTGAATTCAACGACACTGCGTCCGAGCGACCGCATCACACTCGGAAGCCTGTTGCCAAAAAGCAAAAAAGCCACAATACCGACAATCACCACTGTCACTGGTGACGATACCAACCAAGCAAATAAAAACCCGCTCATCGTCATTCTCCTTTCATTTTTTCTCGCCGTAAAACCGGCACCACATTAGGACATAGTATACCCCATAAACCAACTCTCCGCAAGTAGTGCGGCAAAATTTCCACGCCGGAATCAATTTGCACATTATTTTACACCCTTACGCCAGTTGCATCAACCGCCGCAATGTCCATTCGACCATCAGCAGCGCACATACGGCAATCAATAAATAATAGCCGATTTTTTCATCAACCGCCTCGTCCATCACCGCACGCTGCGACCGGACATGAATCATTTCTGGCAGTTTTTCCGCCGAAGTAAAATCGGCAAAATAAACACCTCCGCTCTTTTCTGCGGTCTCCCGAAGCAACGCCTCATTCCGGTTCGGATTCTCCCTTTCCAAATCGCTCATTTGCACCTGCGCTGTCCGAATAATTTTCTGTTCCGTTTCCGGGATTGTCCATTGCACCGACCACGTTCCCTCCGTATCCAGCGGCACAAACGCCTGATACGCCCCCGGTACATTCGGATCAAGCGAAACATCAATCATCCGCAGCGTTCCCGACGGTGTTTGCAGTTCCACCGGCAAAGACGGCAGCGTCAGCGGATTTAATTGCGGATCATTAGCCGTAATCCGGATTTGAGCGGTTGAACCGATGGAATAACGCTGTTTGTCCAACGCCAATGTTCCTCTGTCGGACTCCCGCTGCAATCTCCCCTGAGCCACATACCGGACAATTTTCGCGGCAATTTGTTCATACGCCTTTTCGTCTGTTTTCCGCAGCCGCCACAATTCGCTGCTGCCGAAATAAATCACTCTGCCGGCACCGTAAAACTGTTCGGCAATCAGCGTACCGCTTTCCTCTTTCCCGTTGATTTCCGGCGAACCGGTTGATGCCAGCAGCGTTGCCGTCGGTTTGATCCCCTTCACGGCAAAGAATCCGTAAAAACCGGCAAACCGGCTCCAAAAATTGGCTCCGCCGCCCGATTCGCCGTCCGGCTGCAAAAACTCGGCTGTCTCTCCGGCACGGCTGAATTTCAGAGGATAGACCGTTGTACCGCCATGATAACGGTGTTCAAAAGCGGATTGTTTGATCAGAAATTCCACCGGATACAATGCCCTGATTTTGTCCATGCCCGGATCATTCACCCAGCCGGTGACAGTATCCTGCATTTGAATTCCGCCTGCAAAAAGGATCAATCCGCCTCCCTGCCGCGCCACCCAGAATTCAAGAATATCAATTTGTTCCTGCGACAAATCCCGCCAATTCGGGTCGAAAGCGATCACGACATCGTATTCCGCCATTTCGTTCCGCGTCATCGGAAATTTCTCCAGAATTTTGTCCGCATTTTGCGAAATTCCCCGCTGCGCCCAGGGAAGATAGACATCAACTGACATCGTCTTATCGCGGAAAATCTGCGAACATAAAAATTGGTAATCCCGATTGGGTGCCGCCGCAAAAAGCAAAACACGGTCTTTGCGGTCTACGACATTGACTTCGGCTTGCTGCTGATTATCTTCGGGAAATAAATCTTTTTCCAGCGGCATAATTTTCACGGCAAGACGGTATTTTCCGGCTTCCTCTATTTTCACATTAAACGAGGTTTCGACCGAACCGTCGGCTTCGAAGGCGAGCGTTTTTTCATCAATTTTTTTATCGTTCAGCAGTAATTCGGCTTTGATTTGACTTGCTTCTCCGCCGATCATTTCGACCGGAACTTTGAGGATGAAGGGATCGCCCGGCACGGCACGTTCCGGCAGATTCAGGTTTCCGACACGGTAATTCAGCGGCGGATGAAGTTGTCCGACACCGACCGGATAAATCGGAATGCGGAGACGTTCGGCTGTTTCCAGCGGAGAATCAAGAGAGCGTCCGGTATTCTGACTTCCGTCGGAAATCATGATAATTCCTGCCAGGGGCTGCCCGCGTTCCCGCTGCAATGTTTCAAACAAAGCTTCGCCGATAGCGGTTCCGTTCCCGCCGGGTTTCAGTGATTCAATGCCTTCCTTCACTTCCTGCACACTGTCGCTGAACGCAAGCGTCACGACTTCGTGTTTTTCGGACAATTTTTTGATGAGTCCGCTTTGCTGCAGCCAGTCGACAGCCGCATTTAAGCGTGTTTTTTCGTCGGCATCCCGATTTCCCATACTTGCGCTGGTATCGACGGTGACGACAACGCGGGAACTGGCAATCAGGTGTTCCCATTGCGGATGCAGGTAATACAGGAGCAGAGCCGCCAATGCTGCGGTGCGGAGGGCAAAAAGCAGCCATCGTTTCCATGATTTGATTTCGGAAGCGTCGATGCGGTAGCGGCGGATAAAGTACAGGACGAGTAAAATCAGTACCAGCACCGGCGGCAGCCAATCGCTGTTGTTTTGAATGCGTCCCCAACGGAAAATAGTATCGGCAATATCAGTATTTTGCATATCCGCGTTTGTTAGCGAAAAATATACCTGTTCATAAGGTCGTGCCGTAAAATGATTGATTGACTGGAAATAACCCTGAAAAACAAATGCTTTGCGGCTGTCAATTCAACAAATTTAGACCACTGCC
>JAIRPZ010000269.1 GCA_031256755.1 Planctomycetaceae bacterium | reverse complement strand
CAATTCACTTTTGTCCGTGCCGGTACCGCCGGGCGAAATGAGTTTCCATTCCGAATCCGGTGCCGTTTCGGAAGCGGCTGATGCCCAGACAAAATCGCCGCTTGCGGTTGTGTCAGAATCTTTCGCCTTGAGTGTCTCTCCTACAACCGTCTTTCCTTCAATGGTTATGGTGCGGGCGGGGGTTGAATCCTCAACCGGACCAACCGCTGTACTCTTAACGTCTCCTCTTTTCGCCCGGACAAACTTATCTTTCTGGGCGGTCGTGAGTGTCAACACGCTTTTATCCGCGGTGTCGGTACTGCCCGAAATGAGGTTCCAGTCCGAATCCGGTGCTGTTGCGGATTCCGCCGATTCCCATGTAAACGCACCGGTGAGGTTACCGTCGGAAGATGCCGTGAGTTGTGATCCGACTTTGATCTCTCCGGTAATGGTTACAGTACCGGCGGGTGCTGCGGGATCCGTTGGATTCTCCGGTTTGTTTTCCCGGCATCCGGCAAAAAGGATGCCCAAAAGTAATAAAAAAGATGCGGAAATCCGCATCGCGGCCGCTGAATAAGCGGCAAAATGGTTGTTCGTTTTCATCGTATCAATCAAAGGTTAAAGCCCAAAAAAGGAGTAAATCCGAAGATACCGGTGCATGCAGCCGAAACCGCACACCTTTTGTATCTCCCCTGGTTATTCCATTATACCTATCATAAAGTACAAAACAAGACCTGTCAAAATAGACGGACGTATATTAGCGTTAATTTTTTCACATTTTGCCGGATAATACGGGTTATAGCAGTTATCACCGCATCGGCCGCCGCTTTTTATTCTGTCAGCCGCAAGCCGTGATCGTCAATTTCATACGGCAGAATGTCATCGGGACACACGCTGCCCCGATGTTTGGAAACGTACATGGCACGGCGGAATTTGTTTCCTTCCCGGATTTTGCCCATGTAAATAATCGTGTTGGCACCGGCAAATAAATCTCCTTCGTCCATCGGTTTTTCAATCATTGCGTCCAGCGAGGATTCCGGTGCCGTGTACAAGACCATACAGCCGATTTCTTCGTGCCGGTAAAGATGCTGCCGGATTACCGGCTCGTTTTCCCGGTACCGCTGCCGGAAAAGATCGCGGGCAACCCATTCCGGTTCTTTGCGGAGAATTTGGTGATAAATATATTCCAGCAATTCGAACTGGATCGATTCGTGTTGGTGCAGCACCGGCTCGATGCCGTCAATAACGCACCGCCGTACCCCCCGCACAAAATGACCGAAAAAGTAGGCAATGGCTGCGTCAAGGTGTTTCGAGAGTTCCGCCTGCCAGTCGTTCCACTGATCGAAGTCCAAATCACGCTTGGTCACGCGTTTGCCCTGATAGGTCAAAGCCCGGAAATAATCACCGATCGGATAGGTTTCGTCCCAGAAACGATCAAAATCGACACGGCGTTCCGGCGGTTCGTCTTGCAGCGTCCAGCCGAATAATCGCCGGGCGTATTCTTTATGTCCCTGCGGATCGATTCGTGCCGCCATATCACAAAGAATTCCGCACCGTCCTTCCTGTTGAAGACCGGCGCGGGCGTATTGCAGTCCGAATTGTGTTTTTCCGATACCGGAAGAACCGGCGAGAACCGTCATGGTACCGGCGAGCAGTCCGCCGCCGAGTTTTTCGTCCAGACCGGCAACGCCGGTTGATTGCCGGAAAGGTGTCATTTCTTCACCGTTATTTTCTGATGAAATCAGGCAAAAACATCAATTTTGCCGCCGAGTCCGACCGCTTTTCCCGGCGTTTGCAATGCCGCATTGCTGATCAATCCGACAACCATTTCGCCGAGGTCTTTTTGCACTTCCATACTTTTTTGCAGAACGGACATCTGCACTTTTAACGCTGTTTCCGCCTGCTGCGTTTGCAGCGCACTGGAAATAAGAGGATCCATTGTACACGCTCCTTTCGTCAAAAATTAAATTCAACGGGCAAAACAACCTGTTTTACCCATTCCGCTTACTTTAGCATGCAAAAGCGGTATTTCCAAAAAAGTCATCGGCATTTTTTCGTTTTTTTTCGGAAATTTTTCCAAAAGAGCGTTTTACTGCCGTTTTGCTCTTGCGGCAACGTCTCTTAATCGGCATAATCCGGCGTGAAGGATGACCGGTTTTGCCGTTTTTGTCCTTTCGGCGGGAATCAAAACGGCGAAAGGACGGGAAATTCGGAAAATTGCCGGAGGATCGTGTGCTATAATGAAGAAGTCGCAAAAATAATCGTTTTGCGGACATACAAACCGCCGGAAGAAACGTAATACTTTTTGTCAGGCATGGAAGTCCTGAAAAAGTCAAAAACAACAAGTTGCCCTTGCGGCAAAACAAAAGGAGAAAACAAATGGAAATCCGCAATACACCTTATATTCCGTCAACGGGGAATTTACAGAACATTGCTGCCAAAGCAGCGGCAGAAAATACGAATTCCGTGAATCCGGCAGCGCAGCGGGATTCCGTCATGTTTTCGGCGGAAGCCCTGCGGCGGAGCGAGGTCGCTCCGAATAATGAATCGCCGAGAATCCGGTTTGATTTGGTCAACCGTCTCAAAGCCGAGATTGCTGCCGGAACTTACGACACGCCGGAAAAGATGGACATAGCCCTTGAACGGATGGCAAGCCGTATTTTCTAAACTTTTTCCCATTCTCAACCGGCAAAACGGGCAGCGGGGTTCTTCCCCGTTTTTATTCATTTTCGTTCTTTACCGGCGGGCGAATGTCCGCCGCTCTTTCTAAATATTTATCCGGCAGGACTACGGGCGATCATTATTTGCAGATCGCCGTTGTGTACTGTACAATGCCGTACATTCTTCTTATTGATCCGGCAGCGGTGCCGGTGCAGCGAAAGTATGGAACGTGCGGTGAATTTCTTTTTCGGATTGCTCGGCTATCTGCTGTTCGGTTTTGTACTGTCCATGGAAACAACCCGCTATCTTTATATCCATACGGATCTTTGGCAGCCCTATAAACCGGCTTATCTGAACGGTGCCGCGCTGACAGCGATTTGGTTTGTTCTCGCACTTCTTTTTCTGCAAATTGGTTTTCTCTGCAAAAGCAAAAAAATGATAACGACCGGATTTTGCGGGCTTACGCTGACGGCACTACGTATGTTCTTTCTGGATTTCATCAGCCGGATCGATACTTCGGCGATTCCGCTCGACGACCCTTTTTGTTACGGATTGATTGCGGAAAGTGTGATCCTTCTGCTGCTTGGTATTCAGGCGTATTTTGACAAAGAGAACCATGATGTGCTGGGGGCTTTCAGCATTTTCGGGATGTTTCTGCTGCTCGGCATTTTGTCGGTCGAATGGCTTTTATGTGTTGATATCCGGCTTGAACCGCTTCTTAAAAGAATTACGCCGATTCATGTTCCGGTCCGGTCGCTTTCGGTGCTGTGGACGGTTTATGCTCT
>JAIRPZ010000221.1 GCA_031256755.1 Planctomycetaceae bacterium | reverse complement strand
TACGAGATACCGGCGTGCTTGAAGAAGCATTTCGAAGAGTTGCTTCAATTTTATCCGGCGTTGCAGATATTAACCAGCGATGCGGTTTATATGCAGCGTCCGTTGCTTGAAGAGATTTATCAATATCATCGGGATGGTATTTTTCAGGTGAAGGCAAACAACAAGAAGGTGTTGGAACAGTTGCCGTTAATTTTTTCTGGTGTCAAACAGCGGGAGCCGGACAACAAACTTGTCTGTAAAAAAAGGGGCGCGTAGAGATTCGCCTTCAGGAATCTATTCTTCGCCATTGAGAGGTGGAGAATTGCCTGCATTTGGAGAAAGAGCGGACTTTGCGGGAAGTGAGAGAACGATTGAGAGCAAAATCTCAAAACGCTCGCCAAATGTAAAACACCGCAATGGACTGTCTATTTTGCGGCATATTTTCTTGGGGGGTGTTCTTGCAGGGAAGATATGGTATCATGCAGATTCGTTATGACTCCCATCCCGTCCAAGAAACCGTGTGCGAAAAAACCGGTTCAATATCTGAACCGCGAATTGAGTTGGCTTAATTTCAATGAGCGGGTACTGCTCGAAGCCGGCGACGAATCAGTCCCCCTGCTGGAACGTCTGAATTTTCTAGGCATCTTTTCCAACAATATGGACGAATTTTACCGCGTCCGTGTTGCCATGCTGAAACGCCTGACCGCGATTAAAGACGAAGCCGACAAAGCCGAACTCGGTTACGATCCCGCCAAAATCCTGAAAGAAATTCACCGCCGATCCGTTTCGCAACGGTACAAAGCCGATGCATTTTACGAAGAAATCTGCCGCAAACTTGCCGGAGAAAACATCTTTTTCATCAACGAATCCAAACTGAACGAAGAACAGGGGAATTTTGTCCGGCAATACTTCAAAGAAACCGTCCGGCAGTTTTTATTCCCGATTATGCTGGACCGGTTCAAAAATTTTTCCAATCTGCACGACAACTCCATTTATCTCGTCATCGATCTCACGCACAAAGACGATCCGGCAGCGGAAAATCTTGCACTGATTGAGATTCCGACACGCCATGTTTCCCGATTCCTCGTTCTGCCGGTCGGTGCAGATAAAAAAAATTACGTGATGTACCTCGATGATGTCATCCGGTTTTGTCTTGCCGATATTTTTTCAGTCTATGGTTTTACCGGTTTCAAAGCCTACACGATCAAGTTTACACGGGATGCAGAATTGGATATTGATACCGATGTCAGCAAAAGTTTTCTCGAAGCGGTCAGCGACGGCTTAAAACAACGAAAGTTCGGCGATACCGTCCGGTTTGTTTATGATGAAGCCATCCCCCGAAAAGTCCTGACCGGCATTTTGAAGAAATTCAACATTAAAAAACGTGATTCTCTTGAAAAGGGGGGACGCTATCATAATCTCAAAGACCTGATACTTTTCCCCCGAAATGCAGGGACGAAAAAGATGCAGTACGAACCGATGCCGCAACTGGAAGCGGCGGAATTTCCGGCAGGCGTTTCCATGCTTGATGTCATTCGGAAAAAAGATGTACTGCTGCATTATCCGTATCAGCCGTTTCAGCATATCATTGAGTTAATTCGGGAAGCGTCGATTGATCCGGCGGTGCGGTCGATCAAGATGACAATTTACCGGGCGGCAAAACATTCGGCGGTCATCAATGCGCTGATCAATGCGGCGCGAAACGGTAAAGAAGTGATCGTTTTTGTCGAATTTCAGGCACGGTTTGACGAAGCGGCAAACATTGCGTGGGCTGCTCAAATGCAGGACGAGGGCATCCGGGTTCTGCCGAGTATTCCCGGTATGAAAGTGCATGCGAAACTGCTGCTGATCCGCCGGAAAGAACAAAATATCAATGTCTATTATACCGCCGTTGGTACCGGCAATCCGAATGAAAACACCACACGCATTTACACGGACGAACACCTTTTAACGGCAAAAAAAGAGATCGCCGCCGAAGTCAATAAGGTCTTTCATATTCTTGACGATCAAAAATATCAGCGTCCTGATTTCAAGCATATTGTTGTTTCGCCGTTCGGAACACGGAAATTCTTTCTGAAACGGATTGATCGGGAAATAAAAAATGCCGAAAAAGGAAAACCGGCATGGATTGTGATCAAACTGAATAACCTTGTCGACCGCAAACTGGTCAACCGGCTTTATGAAGCGAGCGAGGCGGGAGTCAAAATTGATGCGGTTGTCCGGGGAATTTGTACGCTCATTCCCGGTCTGCCGAAGAAAAGCGAAAATATCCGGGCGGTGCGGATTGTTGACCGGTTTCTGGAACATTCGCGGATTTTTGTTTTTTGTAACGATAATAAACCGGAGTATTTCATCGGTTCAGCGGACTGGATGGAGCGGAACTTGGATCAGCGGTTTGAAGTGATTGTCCCGATCTACGAACCGGCATTGTGCAAACAAATTTGGGATATTTTGCAGATACAGTTGTCGGATAACGTAAAGGCACGGCTGATCAGTGCGGACAAACCGAATGAGAAAATCGCGGCCGGAAAACACGAAAAACAAATCCGGTCGCAAACGGAAATTTACCGCTATTTGAAAACATCGCTGTCAGAAAAATAGTCAGAGAATAATCCGGTTTCGTCCTCTCTTGATAAACGCCCCTTACAAAAACTCTTTTTTCCGGTTATAATGCTTTTCTCCCGCTCCTTTCTCCACATAATAACCATGGGCAGTTTCAGACGTTTAATAAACCGGTGGAAAATCGGTACCAAACTTTATGCCGGTTTCGGTTTTTTGACGCTTTTGATTATTGCCGTCAGTTTGGTCGGACTTATCGGTTCCCGCATTTTGCAGCACGGGACACAGATTATTCAATACTACGGAGCGATTTCCGATAACGGTAATCAAGCCATTATTGACGGGCTTGCCGCCGAAATTACTGTCGGCAAACACTTTTATCTCAGCGATTCCGCTGCCGCCGTCAAAACAGCGGAAATTTTTGACCGTGTACGGAAAAACCTTGAAAAAATCGAAAACGATATTGCGGACGACCCGTATCACTTTGCCGATTCGCATCCGGGTTTCCGCGAAAAAGCAGTCGAAGCGAAGAAAATTATTGACGATTATGCGGTCATTAATGAACAATACAGCGAATGGCAGACCGTGCGGGAAGCAAAGAATAACAAATTCAATGCCGGTTATGCGCAGTGCAGCGCGCTGCTCGGCGATATTCTGAAACTCATTGACGACTCGTTCCGCGAACAAATCTCGGCGGCTTCCGGCGGCGGCAGTATTCCGATGCTCTATTTCCAAAAGAACAAGGCGGCACGGGACTGCCGGGGTGCTTTGACCGCTTTCAAAGTCGCTTATGATGCGTACCTTCTTGCCGTCAGTGAAGCGGACGGCGCAAAGAAATACGGCACCGCTCTTGCCGCCTGCGATAAGTTCAATGAAACAACGCAGATTTTTTCGGCACTTCCATGGGAAGATTCCCAGCAGCCGTCTCTCCGGCAAATCATTCAGTATGCCGGAACACTGCGTAAGGATTTTCTCGAAGTCGCCGATGCCATCAATAAACAGCATAAATTGGTCACCGCAAAAGAAGAAAAGGAAACGTTATTCGGGCAGCAAACCGGTGCATTGATGAACGAAGTCCAGACGATTTACGCTGAAGCCGAAACAATGGTTCTCGAAACGTCACACCGGATATTGATGGAAATGGGCATCCTTGCGCTGGTCACACTCTTGGCGGCGTTGCTGACGGCGTGGGGAACGACACGGAACATTGTTCCGGGCATCCGGCAAATTGACCATGCAATGAAAGAAATCACCAAAACGGGCGATTTGACGGTCACTATTGAACCGCAATACCGCGAGCGGGCGGACGAAATCGGTGATTTGGCGGCGGCTTTTGCTCTTTTTGTGGAAGAACTCCGGTCGGTGGAACATTTGGCGGTGGAACTGGCGGGGGGTAACTGGCAGGTTTCCGTGAAAAGCCGGGGCGAACTGGATTCCATGAATATTCACATCAACATGATGCTGGAAAAGGTCAATCAAACGCTTGGTGCGGCGAAAGAATTAGTCGGACAGGTTGCCCTTGGTGCTGCTGAAATCGCATCGGCAAGCGGAAATTTATCGCAAGGGGCTTCGGAGTCGGCGGCAAGTTTGGAAGAAATCAATGCGTCGATGCACGAAATCGGCGGTCAGACGAATCAGAACGCGCAAAACGCCGGCGAGGCGGATAAAATGGCGCGGTCGGCTCATCAGGCGGCGGGAAACGGGCAGACCATGATGCGGAAAATGATTGAGGCGATGTCTCTCATCACAAAAAATTCGCAGGAAGTGCAAAACGTTGTCAAGGTGATTGACGACATTTCGTTTCAAACGAATCTGCTGGCATTGAATGCGGCGGTGGAGGCGGCGCGGGCGGGGGCGCACGGCAAGGGTTTTGCGGTGGTGGCGGAAGAAGTCCGCAATCTGGCTTCGCGGAGTGCGAAGGCAGCGGCGGAAACCACGCAGATGATTGAAAACAACAGCCGGCAAATCAATGAAGGAGCGGGCATTGCGGCGGAAACGGCGGAAATGCTGAACGGCATTGTGGAGGAATCGCAAAAAGTGGCATCATTGCTTGCGGACATTGCGAAGGCGAGCAATGAACAGGCATTGGGCATTTCGCAGGTTTCGCAGGGCTTATCGCAAATTGATACGGTGGTTCAGCAGAACACGGCATCGGCGGAAGAAACGGCGAGTGTTTCCGGCGAAATGAGCGGACAAGCGGGCGAATTGCAGCAACTCGTCGGGCAGTTCAAACTGCGGAGCAGAGAGAATTGATAAAGGGTTTGTCAAAATGTATCAAAATAATATACCAGTTATGTTTATGGTTTATTCTGATACTCGCATTTTGGAATGAACATCCGCAGATGCTGTCTGGAGTTGTCTCGATTCCGCCGGACACTTGACTTTTCCACGTTATTTTTCTCTTTTCCCAAACAAAATTTCTAAAAACGGGCATTTTTTTGCGGAACCGGCAGTTTTTTCTGTAAAAAACATGGTTTAGCACGGGATATGCGTAGAGTACACTTGTTGCCATAACCTTTCCGGCAGCAAAAACCAAAAATGATTTTGGAGATAATAACACTATGAAAACCTTAACCTTTCCATTTGCCGCTTTGGTTGTTTTTTCGGCAACAAACCTGTTTGCGGATGTCTTTCATAATGCAGGCACGTTAAGTGACTCATTCCTCAAAACAAGAAACTCTTTCCAATTTTTGGTTAACGTACCTGAGACGGGAAATATGCAGATGTCTGCGGACGGACTGGATGTTCTTGCATGGGGTCCCGGACAAACGGACGGAAATATTGTTACTGCCGATTGGGACACAGCCGCAAAGATCAGAGTATTTGATGCTGATTTGACGCACATGACCGATCCGGTAATGATGTATGGTTATGGGTATTCTGCGGGGTCGCTCTATCACCCCATAGCGTTGGCAAATGCCGATTTTTATACTGACACACAAAAACAGCAACTTCAATCTCTGTTTAATCATGTATACACAAAGGCGTACAATGAAGATTACACGCCGAACAATTCTCTCTACGCTTCCATTTTCAATTTGGCTGTCTGGGAGATTGTACATGAAACATCCGGTACTTTGAGCATAACGGACGGAGATATTTATGTCAACGGGCTGCAAGAGTGGAATGAAACATTGCAACGTTGGGAAACGCAAGCGAATACCTATGCGCCGTATTGGGACGAGCAGAAAAAGGCGTTTATTGAAAATGAGGCAACGGGCTACGAAACACAGGCGTATAGGGACTATGAGGCATCGCTGGCAGTGTTGGGGGAATGGTTCGCTGCTCTCACCAGCGGAGACTGGACTGAATACGGATATGCTGAAGACCCTGTTGCTTTAACCGTATATTCCAACGACATTGGCAGGGATGTGTATAAGACGCTGATCGGTGTCAAGCACGTCCCAACGCCGGCGGAGCCGCCGACAGCGGTCACGCCGGAACCGGCAACGATGCTGGTGATGGGACTGGGCTTGACGGGTCTTGCTGCGGCAAGAAGATTTCGCAGAAAATAGGTTTCCGGTCTTTATTGGTAAAAAATGTTGGAAGGGTGGCGGCAGGGACGGTTTCCGTTCCTGCCGTTTTTATTGCGGGAAACGATGAATAACGGTCACCTGTTTGATGATCTTGCTTGCCGGATCAAAACAGCGTATCGTAAATTTGATCGCTTCTAAATTCTTTGTAAATGGAGGTTGTTCGGCATATTGCTGCGTCCACGAATCCCAAACGTTTCCTAATGATGCCTGCTGATTGTTTGTCCATGAACCGGTTCCTAAATCAACAAAATCATTTTGCCCTGAATCCCAAACCCGAATGTCGAAAGACAGAACGTTGGTCAGCACAACATCTTCGCCGGCTCTCGGATGACGGGGAACACTCACATACTGCGTCAAGGCACCGCTTTTCCGATCCTGCAAATTCGGGAAAAAATAGGGCTGCGTCCACAAATCAGGATTTGCTTGTTCCGGCGATGACGGCGGAGGAAAAGCATCTTTCCATGGAAGAACTGCTTTCAAGTGCAAGGTCTCTTCCAGCAGCGGCATCCGTAAATAATACCAAGGATCGGTAGCACTGCTACTGCTGTACAGAGGATAAGGAAACGAATTGGTTTGTCGTCCGCCGTGACCGAACCGGTTTTTTCTGTCGGCGGTTTCTTCAATTGTGTTTGCCGTGCTGCCGCTGGTGTGTTGATCATCAATGAGCAAGACCCGGCGGTACAGTGTGTTTCCGCGGACAAACCAAACCACTTCGGCAGCGTAACGTTCCGCAATTTCCCCACCGAGCAGACCGCGAAAAGGGGAATTCGCATTGGCTTTCGCAACGAATCCGATAATGTCGTCCGTGTCGCCGACAGTTTTATCGGGCAGATTATTTGTTCCGTCTCCGACGCGAAACGGATGGCTTTCGGCAGTATCCGGACCTTCGGTAATTTCGAGATAACCGTCGCGGTCGCTGATTTCCTTTCCGTTTGCACGGTCAATGTTTCCCGGTTTTGCCGGCAGTGTTGCCGGAATCCGGGCGAGGTCTTGCCGCAGCAAAAGTGCCGCACCGTTCAAATTGGCGGACATATTAAGCGATGTTCTTGCTTCGTTCATTGTTCCGCTCACATAACGGAATAACTCCAGAATTCCGTACAGTAGAATGAGCGACAAAATCATGGCGATCAAAAGTTCGACCAGAGTATATGCTGAAAGATATAAAAACCGCATGGCAGAGTATTGTTAAATTAGAGCGGAATTCTCCCTTGCGTATCTATTACACTCTGAAACCGGTCAAAAATCAAGAGTCCGCACGGCTGCCCCACGTCACCTGCAAAGTCGGTTTTTTGCTGTAAAAGGTCGTGAAAGCACCTTCCTAAATTGCCTGTATTGCCTAATATTTGTGAGTTTTAGGACTTTGCAGGTGACGTGACGGCTGCCCGCCGCAATTTTGCGCCGTTTTCGGGCATTCACGCAGTCACGGAAAATACCCCATTGACGGACGGAATTTTTTTGGTAAAATATAATGCATACTAAACCTATCGGCATTATCACGCCGAGACAACCAAACAGGAGATTTTCATGAGAAAATTACAAATTGTTCTCTTTTTGTCCGTTATCCTTGCGGCAGCAGCCCATTCCGTATTTGCCGCCGATTACACACTGCTTAATGTGTCCTACGATCCGACGCGGGAACTTTACAAGGAGTACAACAAGGCCTTTGCCGCCCATTACAAAAAGGAAACCGGCGATACGGTCTCTATTGAGGTCACGCATGCCGGCAGCAGCAAGCAGGCAAACGCCGTCATTGACGGACTTGCCGCTGATGTCGTCACGCTTGCCCTTGCCTATGACATCAGCAACATTGCTCAAAAGACGAAAGCATTGCCCGAAGATTGGCAAAAACGCCTTCCGCACAACAGCACGCCCTATTCTTCGACTGTGGTGTTCCTTGTCCGCAAGGGAAACCCGAAAAAAATCAAGGAATGGAGCGACCTGACGAAGCCGGGCGTGGAAATCGTTGTGGCTCATCCGAAGACATCCGGTGTTGCTCGCTGGGCGTATCTTGCCGCATGGGGATATGTTCTGAAAAAAGAACTCGGCGACCTGAAAAAATTGCAAGACCCGAATGCCGCTGCCGAAGTTGCGGTTGCGCAAAAAAAAGCGAAAGATTTCATCACGGCACTGTATAAGAACGTTGTCGTTCTGCCGCAGGGTGCGCGAACCGCCTCGCAGGCATTTTTACAGCAAGAGGAAGGCGACGTGCTGCTTGACTGGGAAAATCAGGCGAAATTGTCGATCAATGAAATTGCCAAAGGGGATTCGGAAATTGTCGTTCCTTCGATCAGTATTTTAGCCGAACCGCCGGTCGCCGTGATTGACAAAAACGTTGATAAAAAAGGGAACCGGAAAGTTGCCGAGGCGTATTTGAATTTCCTCTACACCAAACAGGGGCAGGAATTGGTTGCGAAACATTATTACCGTCCGCGTGACCCTGAAGTCCTGAAAAAATATGCGGACAATTTCGTAACGGTCGATACTTTTTCTATTGACGAAGTGTTCGGCGGCTGGCAGAAAGCCCAAAAGGAACATTTTGAAGACGGCGGGACATTCGATCAGATTTATTCGCCGAAAAAGTAGTGTGCGAAGATGTCACGGAAATTTCGGATCCTTTTCCGTTGCTCTCTGCAATATCTGCAAGGTTAGACGGCGGGCAGTCCTTGCCGGACGGGCTTATTGAGAGCGGGGGACATATGTTCGCCGCTCTTGCCGCTTTCATTCATGCATGTTGCAATTTTGCCGCAGGGGGTTACAATGGTGTTAATGTCACTCACAGCCATCTGAACTGCTGATCAATCTGACAATAGATTTGGAACATCGGTATAACATCAAAAGAATGCCGTCCGCCTTGGGTTGCGTTTTCCGCAGGACAGACAGAGCGGG
>JAIRPZ010000013.1 GCA_031256755.1 Planctomycetaceae bacterium | reverse complement strand
TTCCATTTGAATCCCGATACATCGTACCGCTCATATTCGCGTTTTAACTCATATTCGTCATCGGGGGCATTGGATTCATAGCGTTCTTCGTATGCCAAATTCCACCTAAACCTATGGCGGTTTTCCCTGCTGATTCGATATTTCCGGTACGGACTCCTGTTTAATCCTGCATAATCCTGTCCGAAAAAATAACATACGTCCCTTGCTCTCATTTTAATTCTCTATTCTCTATCATCCGTTATCAATTAAAAAGATGCCTGTCCGGTAAGAACTGTCTGTCCGGCAGGAATGTCCGCATAACTCCAGAATCTTTTCTATCAGTTTCGGCGGTGCCACCGGCTTGGAAACAATATCCGCCATCCCCGCAGCAATGTACCGCCGGACATCCGTCGCCTGCGTGTTCGCCGTCACCGCAATAATCGGCACATCCGCATACTGCGGATTCTGCTTGATACGTTCCGCCGCCTCCGTGCCGTCCATCACCGGCATTTGAATGTCCATCAAAATAATATCGTAACGCTTTTGTCTGCTCATTTCCACCGCTATCTGTCCGTTATCCGCCGTATCCACCGTCCAGCCCTTTGCTTTAAGTATCTGCGTGATAATCATCTGATTGATGCGGTTGTCTTCCGTTACAAGAACCGTCAGCGAAACGGCTTCTTCTTTTTCCTCTTCCACACCGTCCGGCAACGCCGCCGCACTTCTGCCGTCCGCAGAAATAATAGACGTATCGGCTGTCCGCACAGCAGCCGTCGTCCAATAAAAAGTGGAACCGGAACCTTTTGTACTTTCACAGCGGATACCGCCGCCGAGAAGACGGGCAAGATGTTTGCAGATTGTCAAGCCGATGCCTATTCCGCCGTACTTGCGGGTGGTGGAACTGTCCGACTGAGAAAACGGAGCAAAAATATTTTCCAATTCTTCCGGCGACATTCCCGCACCTGTATCTTCCACTGCAAACAGCAACGTTACCGTTTCCGCCGTTGCCGGCGGTGTCTCTGCGCCGTCAGTACCGTGCGGCGAAGCATCGCAAACACTGACCGACAGCGACACTTTTCCGCAAACCGTAAATTTGACGGCATTCGACAAAAGTTCCGAAAGAATCTTTGTAAAACGCGCAGAGTCGCTTATCACCCATTCGGGAACATCCGCCGCAATGTCGGTAAAAACCGCTAATCCTTTCTTTTCCGCTTCCCCGCGGATATTCTCAACCGCATCTCGGATAACCTTATGCAGAGCAAATCTTTCTTTCATCAGAATGAAATTGCCGGTCGTGATGTCGGAAAAATAGATGACATCGTTAATGATTTGCAGCAACTGCTGCGCGGACTTTTCCGCCGTGCGGATTAAATCCGTCTGCTCGGCATTCAGTTCTTTCTGTTTGAGAATGTAGATGGTTCCGAGAATGGCGTTCATCGGAGTCCGCAATTCATGCGACATCAACAGCATAAACTGATTTTTCGTTTTGTTTCCTGCTTCCGCATCGTCTTTTGCCCGGAGAAGGTCATTGTTATACTGTATCAGTTGTTCCCGCATCGTATAAATTTGCTGAGCGAGAAATCCGATTTCATCTTCGCGGCGGATGCCGTATAACTCCCTCTCCGAATTTGTTTTTGTTTCCTCCACGCTTGCCGTTAAATGATGCAGCGGCAGAAAGAGCAGACGGCGGTTGATGATAATCGAAGCGAGAAAATAAAGAACGGAAAACAGCAGCGAAGAGAGCAGCAGATAATTATACAGTTTCAGATTTCCCAATGAATTACGGGAGAAAAGCGTCACCACCATCCAGTCCGTACTGCGGATAGGCGTAATGACGGCGATGTCATAATTGATTCCGTGCAATTGCATCGGCTGAGCCGCATAAATTGTTTCTGAATCATTGATGTCTTTATAAACGGTATTGTTCAGTTGAAATTTGCGTATAGCCTGAAGCAAATCCGTATTGCGGATGAACTCGCTGATATTCAGCGTATTGGCTTTCTTGTTGACCAAATCGTCCAGCAGAAACCTTTTGTTTCCGGTAAGTGAACTGTCCATTTGGATGACTCCGTCAGCATCCAGAACGAAACTTCTTGCGCCGAGTTGTGAAAAATGGTCGAACTGTTCGTTCATTTTTTCGCTAAACCATGAACCGGAAGAAATCACGCCGACCGGTTCGCCTTTTGCGTTGACGACTTTTTTATTTATCCAAACACGGTGTCTGCCGTCTCGTTTATCAATATCGGTGTTCAGAATATACGGAGCGGAGGACTTCATACATTCAAAAAACCAACTGTCTTTGAAAACGTCGGGGGAGACGATTGAATACGGTTTGAGTTGTTCTAACGAGGCACCGGCATCGAAGGAATATTCTCCGTGTGATTTTGCGACGGCGAAATAAAAATTCTTGCCGTAGAGCAAGTCGGCGTAATTGGCAATATCATCGTAGGCGAAGCGTTTCTTTTCGGGATTTGTTTCATCGTCAAACCAGTCGATAATCCGTTTTGAATAGGATGCGCTTTGCAGGAGGACGATTTCGTGTTCGAGGTGTTCGTTCAGATTTGAGACGGCACTTGCGGCGTAATGGAGGGAGTATTTTGCGGCGGTTTCGGTGAGCAATCCTTCGGTTGTCCACATAATGACGGCGGTCAAAATACCGGCGGTAAAAATGAACAGCAGAAAATTGATTTTTCTGAAGTTCTGCTCGATTTTATTTTTCCCGGAAGTTTGCATGGGGTTGCTCCATAACCGTTGAATTGTTATGAATAACAGAGTTTACCAATTTTTTCTTTTTTGTTAAGCCCCTTGTTTTGCGGGTGCTGCCGCACGGGCGGTATTGAGAGCGGCTGGCATATATGCCCTGCCGTTAAATAGAAAAAGACGGAGGACATGTGCCGGGAATGCTTCGGCTTGACAAATTTGAATTCTTGTGTAAAATACACCGCTATTGTAAACAATTATCGTCACCCATACACAGTCATTAAATTCAATGGAAATATCAGCAGCAACAGTAAAGGCGTTCCGGGACAAAACAGGTCTTCCGATGATGGATTGCAAAAAAGCCCTCATCGAAGCCGGCGGAGATGAAGAAAAAGCAGTCGAAATCCTCCGCAAATCAGGGGCTAAAACGATGGCGGCACGCACCGACCGTGAAACCGGCTGCGGAAGAATTGCCCTCTATACCGATCCAAAAAAGAACGTTTCGGCAATGGTCGAACTTCTTTGCGAAAGTGCGCCGGTTTCCAATACCGAAGAATTCATCGCTCTGGTCAATGGTCTTGCCGAACAACTGGCAACCGGACCCGGAGCAAAAACAGCGGACGAACTCCTTGCGCAGCCCTTTCCCGGCAAGCCCGGCGTAACGCTCAAACAATTTTACGACGACCTCGTCAATAAAATCCGGGAAGTGTTCCGCCTGACCCGGATTCGGCGGATCGACGGTCCTTGCGGTGCCTATGTCCACCACAATGCGGCTGTCGGCGTGCTGCTGCCGCTCGAAGGAGATAATGTCAGTCTCGGCAAAGATATTAGTATGCACGTGGCTTCGATGAAGCCGCAGGCATTGTCGGAAGGCGATATTGATCCGGCAGCAGTCGAGAAAGAACGGAAGATGATTCTCGAAGAGGTGCAAGCCCAAAGCAAAGGGAAACCGGAAAACGTGCTGCAAAAGATTGTGGACGGCAAAATGAAGGCGTTTTTTGCCGAGCGGACGCTGCTGGGACAGCCGTTTGTCAAAGACACGGCAAAAACCGTACAGCAGGCATGTGATGAAGGCAAAATCAAAATCAAAGAAATGATTCACTGGGTGCTGGGACAATAACGAAATCTCAAGAGCAAAATCCAAGCGGATCGGCAGGCAGTCCTTGCCGGACGGGCATATTTTTTAATTGATAACGGATTATTGCAAATCGGCAATGACATTGAAGAGTCGTTGCGTCAATGGTTTTCCCTTTCGTTTTCTGATTATCCGTTATCAAGTTTCCATGATCATTTTTTCTGCTATTCTGCCGGAAGTTTGGAATGAATTTTCCCTCTTGTAATCCGTTCTGCATTTCCGTAAAATACTCGTTCACAATCAGAATTCAAATCGCAAGTTTTTGCTCCCGGACTTCCAATACCACCCGCACAAGCGGCGGAAGACCGGTTTTAACTGTCAGGAAGCAGGCGTTGCCCGCAAGGGGACGTTATGCCTGACGGCTTGCGGGTTTCGGGGTACGTCCTTTCGGATTTATTTTGCAGACATGGTTTGCGCTGCCGGTTCAGTGGTATGAACGGGAAACTCGCTTGGAGCAACGTAGCGTTCCCGTTTTACGTTACTGTATTGTTGAAACAGGCGGTTTGCTTTCGCAACAAAAAGTAAAACCCATGCTTATTTTTCTCTTAATTGTTTCTGCGCTTCCCGTTGCGGCGATCGTGATAGGATTTATCACCTCAATATTGAACCGGAAAAAAGGCGGCGTTTGCGTTGTCAAAGAATGGAATGTTTCCAAGCAAGCAATGCCGGACGGAAACTTCGTCAAGTTAGTCGGCCGTCAAGCGGGATTGATAGCCTATCTGGCAACATTAGCCGGCATTGATCCTACGGTGACAATGACCGTTGATAAATGCAATTTTTCTCTCGTTGTCCGCACGTTTTTCGGTTTCACGAAACGGGTGATTCCGCTGGCAAAAATCAGCGAAACGCAATGCGGATTTGCCTTTCCTTGGATTGCACCGCTGATATTCGCACTCATCGCGTTGCAAGAATTTGTCAGTATGTTTTACCATTTGTTTGGCAAATACGGCAGCGGATTTCCTGTATTCGTTGCTTGTGGTGTCTGTTTTATATTCTTCGCCGGACTTGCCGTTTGGTGGTATATTTACAAACGCTTGATGCTCATCGGCGTTTGGGGAACCGGCGGCGGAATAGCGGCTGTATTATTTCGTCCTTCGTTTATCGAAGGCAAACGTATTGACCTATCCGCTGCGGAAGAAGTAACGGAAATCATCCGCCTGTTAGTTGATAGATACAACACGCTTTCACGGCAATCAAATCCTTCACCGCCGGCAGTTCCTTCGTCCGTTTCTGTTCCCCCGTTGAATAATAGTTGAATCATAAGCCGGATCATGCAAACATCTACGGCAACGCCGTTCCTCTGGACAGTGTTGCCGGTTTTGTGTATCATGTCTGGGCGTTCTGTTGTGTCAAATCATCAGGAGAAAAGATTCTATGCGGCGTTTTTCAGCAGTTCTTTACTTTACGTATTCTTTTTCCGTTTGGGCGTTTTCGGCAGTCATGGTTTTTGCATCCGAAATGCCGGTACCGGTTATCCCCAACATCGCCCACCGCGGCGCATCCCGCGCAGCACCGGAAAATACACTCGCCGCTTACCGGGCTGCCGCTGCCGCCGGTGCAAACGGTGCCGAATGTGATGTCCGAAAAAGTGCCGGCGGCGTTCTCGTTTTGGCACACGACGAAACCGCCAAACGCACTGCCGGCACCGATAAAAAATGGGCAGAGATGACGTATGACGAAATCAGCAAACTCGATGCCGGCATCTGGAAAGGCGAACAATTCAAAGGAGAAAAAATTCCAACTTTCGATGATTATCTCGCCCTGCTGCAAGGAACACCATGCCGTCCGGTCGTTGAAATCAAAGAAGACGGAATCGCCGGACAAGTCGTTGAAGCCATCCGCCGCCGGAAGATGACAGCCGAAACCGCCGTGATTGCGTTTTCGGCAGAAGTGATTCGGGAAGTTCGCCGGATTGAACCGAAACTCTGCGCCGGCTGGCTTTACAGTGAAAAGTTAAAAGGCACCGCCGAAGAAAACGCCGGACGGCTGCACGATTTTTTTGTTACAAAAAGTAAAGAACTCGGTACGCCGGTCATCAGTATCCGTCATGAACTGCTGTCGGAAAAACTTGTCCAATCGCTCCGGCAGGCGCATATTCACGTCTGGACATGGACAGTGAACGATGCCGCCCGAATGAAAACACTGCTTGACTGGGGTGTCGAAAGCATCACCACAGACCAGCCGGACGTTCTGAACAAAATCCTTGCCGAACGCCGCAACGCCGTTCAGTTTTATCCCGCCGCCGCTCAAAAACTGCTTGAACAGGGAATCACGGAAATCCTTTTCATACGCCGGTTTACATTCACCGCCAATCACGTTTACACGGAATACGTCAACAGCAAATGGATGCCGGGCGGCGGAATCTGCGCCCTTGATTTACGCACCGGCAACGTGCGGGAAATCGTTCCCGAACTGACACGAAACGGTGTTGTGATGTCTTTCGACCTTTCGTTTGATGCCCGGAAAATTGTTTTCGATTTCAAGAAAGGAGATAAAGACGGCTACCGGATTTACGAAGTGAACATTGACGGCACCGGCTTGCGGCAACTCACGTTTCCCGAACCGGATGAAGCGGAACTCGTCAAAAAATACCGCAACGGTTATCATCACGGCACCGATGATACGGAGCCATGTTATCTGCCGGACGGCGGAATTGTTTTCGCCACAACACGCTGTCAGTTCGGCGTTCTCTGCGATAACCCGGACATTTTCACTGTCCGCAATCTTTACCGGATGAACGGCGGCGGAACAGAAATGAAACCGCTGACATACAGTCCGTTAAGCGAAGCGTCTCCGGCAGTGCTGCCTGACGGACGGATTCTTTATATGCGATGGGAATATATCGATAAGGCGGCGGGCAACGCCAAAGGGCTGTGGAGCATCAATCCCGACGGCAGCGGCGTTGCCGAAGTGTACGGCAACTCGATTACCTTTCCCGAAACGATGATTCAGGCGCGTCCCGTTCCGAATGAGCCGAACAAGATTCTCATGCTCGGCTGTTCGCATTGGAGAAACAACACGGTCGGAACGGTCGTGATGGTCGACACAACGAAGAATATCCGCAGTCCCGAAGCGATGACGTATATTACGGATGACGTTGCCGCATTCGCTCATGACGGTTTTCATTTCCGTAACGAAAAAGGAAAATGGTATCACGAAAAGAGCGGCAAACCGGGACGTTTATTCCGCAATCCTTATCCGGTAACGTCTGAACTTTTTCTTGTGTCGCACAAACCCAAAGGACTGGAGTGGTCGCAGCCGGACGGTTATGACATTTCGCTGCTTGACAAAACCGGCAAGACAACGCTGCTGCTGAAAGACCCGGCAATATCGCTGTGGAGTGCATATCCGGTCAAAGCGAGAACGAAGCCGCCGGTGTTTGCCGGTCAAGCCGTTGATGCGGGGCTTGCGGAACAGGGACTTGCCCGGTGTTTTGTTTCCGATATTTATACCGGTATGGAAAATGTCAAACGGGGCGATGTCAAATACATTCGGATTCTTGAACAGGTTCCGCGGAAGTGGTCGGAACGGAAATTTTACGGCGAAGACAAATCCGGTATGGCGCATAGTGCTATCGGCAACGGCTTTTTGAGTGTCAAGGTTCAGCACGGTGTTGTTCCGGTGGAAGAAGACGGCAGTGCTTATTTTGTTGTTCCGGCGGGCAAAGCCGTTTACTTTCAGGCATTGGACAAGGATTACCGTGCCGTTCAAACGGAGCGGACTTTTGTTCACTACAAAGCCGGCGAGACGCGGAGTTGCATCGGCTGTCATGAAACGCCGAATGTGCCGCCGAATACTTCCGGTGTCCCGAAGGCATCGCAGCGTCCGGCATCGGTTCCGGCGGCGCAGCAGGGACAAACTGCGGCGAAACGGGTCTTTGATTATGACCGCCAGATTCAGCCGATTCTGGACAAGCACTGCGTTAGTTGTCACGGCGGTCAGGAAACGCAAAAGGGTTTGGATTTGCGGGGACAGCCGGCGGGTGTGTATTCTGTTTCTTACAATGCGCTGGTCAAACTGGGCAACCAAAAACAATTGCTGGGCAGCAGACGTTTTCGGAATGAAGACATTGCATCGAACAGTATTGAATATATTCCGCCGTATCAACTTGGTGCGTTGAGCAGTCCTCTGGCGGCGATGCTGGACGGGCGCAGGCAGACCTCGCTTAATGATGCGAAGGTGAATCAATATGCGGCGGAACTTTCGGCGGCGCATCCTGATTTGAAATTAACGGATGCGGAAAAATTGGCGGTGTCGAACTGGCTGGACATTAATTGCCAATTCCATCCGTCTTACGGGGGACGTTTGCATGAAAAGTTCCAAAACGAACCGGATTACCGCCCTGACTGCGGCAGCGGGCAGTAAAAACAGAGCGGCAGTTTGGATTTTTTGTCTATTGGTGATAGTCAAATGCCTTACCGGCTACCGTTACGCCGTCTTCGGCAACTGGTCAACGGAGACGGCGTTGTACTCTTGACAACTTTTTGATTTTAGGTTATGATACTCTCCGTAAAGTTTTTTCACTCTTTATTTAGGAGAGATCAGATGTCTGTCGAAAAGAAAGTTAAGATGGTTCACAACAATCAGGTTCACGAAAACGCCGGTCGATGTACCGGTCAACGTACTGCCGGTGCAAACCTTGCAACCAGCAGTACCCGCACATTAACGTCCTCGAACCCGCAGGGGGGGGGGGGGGGGGGACGTAAATCCATTGGCGTAAAGGAAATACGGCGCAAAAAACCTTGCCTCAACCGTGCCTTCACGCTTATTGAACTCTTGGTCGTGATCGCCATTATCGGCATGCTTATCGCCTTACTCTTGCCCGCCATTCAGGTCGCACGCGAAGCCGCACGGCGTATGCAGTGCAGCAATCATCTCAAGCAGGTTGCCCTTGGCACACACAACTTTGCGACAACCAATGACGGAATCATTCCGGCTCTTGGGTACTGCGGAGACCCCAACTGTACCGATAAGCACGAGAATACCGGGGACACTCATAAATACCGCGGCAAGGGCTTTTCACAGAATCGGGGCGGTGAGCCGTCGGGTTTCTTTGCCCTCTCGCCGTTCATAGAACTGACAGCCCTCTATGACGCGTGTTTAGCGTTTGAAGGCGATGCCAACAACGCTGCCAATCCGGTAAAATCAGGCAAAATCGCGGTTTTCCTCTGTCCGAGTATGACCGAAGAGGATCAGCAATCCTTTATCGACGGTGCCTCGCCGAACAATATCTTGTTATGCGTCGGTGCCTATTGGTCTGTCGCCCATACCGCTCTGAACTGGGATACGGTTTATCCGTCAGTTAACGGACAAAAGGGGTATTTTTTCCCCGCAGCCAGTAATTTCAATCCAGATGATAGGACATGGAGTTATCATCTGTGTTGGGGAGGTGCAACGGAAAATCAGATTAACGTTGCGGACGGAACCTCAAACACAATCCTCTATGCAGAGGGAAGTTCCGGTGACAAGAACGGAGCCGCCGGTATACCGGCATTGATTTTCGGCGATGCCGGACAGGGCAATAATGCCGGGAGAAGACCGTTCTGTCACACGGCTTGCAAGCCGACCAGCGCGAAAACGGCATCAAAGTCCGGATCACTTTATCGGCATGACAACAATACACCTCCACCCGGAGAAGAGTCCCGTAACCAACACACCACATGGAGTGCCAGTTCGCTTCATACCGCCGGAGTCAATGTCGGCATGGGTGACGGTTCTTCCCGCTTTGTTTCGTTCAACATTGGACGTTTTACGTGGAGTGCTCTCGGCACAGCCGAAGCCGGTGAAACTGAAACCGCTCCATAATTTCACGGATACCCGCGAAAGCAAACACATAAACCGCCGGTGTTTCCGGTGGTTTATGGATTCCCATTCACTTTTACTTTAACAATACCACAAGAAACAGAACCATGCAAAACATGATCAGAAGAAATATTGCCCTTGCTGCGGCAGCCATTTGTGTTACAACAATTATCGGTTGCGGTGTCCGCCATACAGAAGTTTCCGGACAAGCCGTGTTTGAAGACGGTACACCGCTGACGCTCGGCTATGTCTGCTTCGTTGATACTGCCAGCGAATACAGCGTGTCAGGAAAAATTCAGAAAGACGGATCGTACTCGCTGCGCAATAATGCGGACGACACCGCCGGTATCAAGCCGGGCGAGTATAAAGTTGTCCTCGGCACGACCCGTCTGACGGAAAAAGTCGGCGACAAGTACGTGACAATAGATACGGTTCCGCCTGAGTTTACGGAAAAATCCACCACACCGCTGACCGTAACGGTCAAATCCGGTACAGCAATGAAGTACGACATCAAAGTGCCGCACTTAAAGAAACCAACGAGCGAATAATGCCTGCCGTGAAACTGCGCCCGCGATGAAGCAATGCCGCTTCCCGCTCTGCATGGGTGAACACCTTATTCCTTCACCCATCCTTCGAGGTATCTTGCGAGTTGGTGCATATCGCTGCCGACTCCGATAGGACGCTCGTGAGCGCGGAGACGGCTCATATCTATCAGTTCCTCAAAAACCGGATACGCAATGTCCATCGTGTGTCCCGCCGATTTTTGAGTGTCAAGGTTCAGCACGGCGTTGTTCCGGCGGGCAAAGCCGTTTACTTTCAGGCATTGGACAAGGATTACCGTGCCGTTCAAACGGAGCGGACTTTTGTTCACTACAAAGCCGGCGAAACGGGTCTTTGACTATGACCGCCAGATTCAGCCGATTCTGCCGGTGACGCTTTTTTGCAGGGGCTTGACGGATGTTCCGGCTTCAGAGTACAATTTCACCCGTCTATGTCTGCAAATGATCCCCCTTCTCAATCAGTTTCCCGCCGGCAAAAAATGCTGCGGGGAACACTGATACTCGGCTTCGGATCGCTTTGCAGCCGAATGCTCGGACTCCTGCGGGATATGCTCACCGCCGCAACTTTCGGAATGTCCGCCGGCGGTATTATGGACGCTTTCGCAACGGCATTCCGTCTTCCCGACATCGCCCGGAGATTTTTCAGCGACGGATCGCTCAGTGCCAGTTTTGTTCCGGTTTTTGCCCAAGTGTGGGCAGCCGACCGGCAAAAAGCATGGACAATCCTTTCCGTTACATTATTCTGGTGTTTTCTCTATCTGACCGCCGGCGTACTTATCGGCGAACTGCTCTGCTGGATCGGTATCCGGTATTTTGATACCGACAGCCGAGTGTTTATAACCGCTCATCTCTTGTCGCTGCTGCTGCCCTACCTCATTCTGATCAGTATGGCAGCGGTTTGTTCCGCCGCTCTGCAAACGCTCGGACATTTTACCGTGTCGACTCTTGTTCCGCCGATCCTGAACATTATCTGGCTTTTCGGATTGAGCGTTATTGTGCCGCGCTGTTCCGATGACCCGGAAGGACAATGTTACGTTTTGACGATCTGCATTTTAGCGGCAGGTGTTGTTCAATTTCTGCTGCATCTCCCCGTGATGCGGTCTTGTGGATTTCGGTTCCGTTTGCATTTTTCGTTTGTTTCCGGCGAAGTCAAAAAAATATTTTCCGGTTTTGTTCCGCAATTTTTCGGTTTAATGTCTGTCCAACTCAATCTTTTAACCGCCACCGCTATTGCATGGGCTTTTTCGGGCGGTGTTCATCAGCCGGTTTATTGGCTCGGCAATATGATCTCCTATCCGCTGCGTCCCGGTGCCGCTTCGGCAATCTATTACAGTGAACGTATGTATGAGTTTCAGCATGGAATTATCGGCATTGCGATTGCCTCCGCCATTTATCCGCTGTTAAGTCATCACGCCGCCGAAAAAAATTACGCCGCATTGAACGATGATTTAACGCTGGGACTCCGCATACAGACGATGCTGTCCATTCCCGCCGGTTTTGCGCTGATGCTTTTATCGGATTCACTGACGCACCTCTTGTTTCAGCGCGGTGCTTTTTCGGTGATGGACACGGCAAGAACGGCGGATATGGTTTTCTGGTTCGGTGCGGGCATTTGGGCATTCTGTGCATTGCCGATTTTGATACGGGCATTTTATATTCTCGGCGACATCCGCACTCCGTGCCGGACAGGATTCGGCAGTTTAGTCCTGAATGCCGCCCTCGGACTTGTGCTGATTTATCAATTTCAGGAATGCGGACTCATTATGGCGGTGAGTATTTCGGCGGCGATCCACTGCCTGACACTGCTGACTGTCTTTACCTTAAAACATGGACATCTTGACTTTACCGGTCTGACTCTTTGTATTTGCCGAACCTGTTTTGCATGCAGTGCGATGTGCATAACGATCCGGTCTGTTATGGCGGTCATTCCGGGTCATGGTTCGCTGGACGATTTGCTGCGGATTTTTTCCTGCGGCATTGCCGGAACATTCGTCTTTTTTGTTGTTTATCGCGGATTAGGCGGGCGTGAACTCGGCATTTTGTTCCGCGGCGGGATCAAAAAATGGAGAAAAAAATCATGAAACAAAAACGTTCCCGAAACCGGCAGAGTGATACCGTTTTCGATATTGCGCAGACCGGTAAGACAAAATATGATCACAACACAGCACAAGCGGCTGATGTGCGTCCGCCGGTCAGGAAAAAACAGAAACATACCGGAAGCGAACCGGGCAGCAAAGAAGCGGTCGGATTGCGCATTGTCGGCGGCAAGTTTCGGGGACGTAAATTGCAGTACATCGGTGATAACCGGGTGCGTCCGATGAAAGACCGGGTGCGGGAAGCCGTGTTTAATCTTGTCGGTCCTGCCGTCAAAGGAATGCATGCGGTTGATCTTTTCGGCGGAACGGGTGCGCTGGCTATTGAAGCCGTCAGCCGCGGGGCAGTGTCGGCAACGATTTTGGAGATACATCTTCCGACAGCGGCATTATTGAAACAAAATCTCGAATCGCTTGATTTGCTTCCGCAGTGTGCGCTGCAAAAAACGGATGCTTTCTTTTGGGTGAAAAATAAAGCCGAACATCCGGCAGCCGCAACGCCTTGGATTGTTTTTTGTTCGCCGCCTTACAGTTTTTACGTTGATCGGCAGCCGGAAACGGAAGAAATGCTCGGTTTTATGATGGCTGCTGCACCGTCCGGTTCTGTTTTTGTGATCGAGTCCGATGACCGGTTCGACATTTGCCGGCTGCCGGGGCTTTCCGAAATGACCAATATTGAAGACATTCGTATCCGTCATTATCCGCCGGCAGTCATTGCCGTTTTTGATAAAAAGCACACCGGCGGCGGATAGCAGCATTATCGGAAAAGAGTCGCCGGAAAAGCGTCAATTATCCCGAATTTCCCCGGCATTATCTCTCGATTTCGTGCAGCCGCAGAATATGCACGCCGCTCTGAATAAGTTGCCGGGAAACCATACGGGTTCCCGCATCCCGATCCGCATACCTCGCCGACAAAAAACGCTTGCGGGAATGACCCGCCAAAAGCGGCGCATCCAATTCCAAAAAAACTCCTATGTTTTCTACCAACTGCCAATTATGTTCAAACGTCTTGCCGAATCCCAAACCGGGATCAACCGCAATTTTTTCCGGCTCAATGCCCGCCGCTATCATCAGATTCCTTTTTGCCCGCAAAAAATCAAACACTTCCCGGACAACATGTCCGTACTGCGGATTATCCTGCATCGTTTTGGGAATCCCCTGCGTGTGCATCAGTCCGTAAGCCGCACCGGTTCGAAGCAGAACCGGCAGCATCGCCGCATCGGCAAGCCCGGAAACATCATTGATAATTTCCGCACCGGCAGCAATCACCTCTCCGGCAGTTTCGGCTTTAACCGTGTCCACCGAAACCGGAACAGTTATACGCTGATCGCCGAGTTTTTGCAGCACCGGCAGAATCCGGCGGAGTTCTTCACGTGCCGATATGCCCTCCGAACCGGGACGGGTACTTTCACCGCCGATGTCAAGAATTCCCGCTCCGTCCGCGATCAGCCGCCATGCATGATCAACGGCTGCCTGCGGCTCTAAAAATCGTCCGCCGTCCGAAAAACTGTCCGGCGTGACGTTGACAATCCCCATAAAAACCGGCGCATCCAGCCGCAGTGTCCGCGTGCGGAGTTTCCAAACCATCGGCTTATCAGGTTTATTACATCGGTTTATTTCCCGGTCTGTCATTTTGCGGCGAGTGCTGTTTTTCCGTTACCGGACTGTCCAATACGGTGCGTTGCTTGGGGCTTCGTAAAGCGGCAAGGTTTCGTCATCAAGTTCGGCGAGAAACATTTGAATTCCCGCCGCTTCCTGCGTGGTCATAATTTCACCGCAGCGGGAGGCGGCAACCGTCATTCCCCGCCCGGTCAGTAATTGATGGGCTTTGCGGAAGATAATAAACATTTCCATCAGCGTCGTGGCACCGCAGCCGTTAATCAGCAGTAAAACCTTACTGCCGTCCGGCAGCCGGAGAAAGTCCAGCAGGCGGTTCAGAAGAAGTTCGGCAGTTTCATCCGCCGTGAGTATTTTCAGCGGGCCCTCGCCGCCGCCGGTACCGTGCTGCCCCATACCAATATCCATCATATCGTCCGGCAATTCCCGAAGATAATGTCCCGTCTGCGGATTCGTCGCCGTACGGAACGTTGCCGTTAACGTTGCCATTTTGCTGCTGAACTTTTCGGCAATCGCCATAATATCGTCCAGTCCTCGTCCCGCTTCGGCAGCGGCACCGGCAATTTTGATCAGCGGGACAGCACCGACCAGTCCCCGGCGGTGTTCAGGCGGCGAATCCTGTCCCAGCGCAATGTCCTCGGCAACCAGCAAACGGCGAACGTTAATGTTGTCTTTGCCCGCCGTAATCATGGCAAGATTCGCATTCATGACATTGGACGCATGATTCGGAACAATAAAAATCATGCCGGAATGATTGCGGAACAGTTGCAGCATTTCGGCAATTTTCGCCGCACCGGGCGGAGTAAAAATATCGCCGGCAACGACCGCATCCGCCATTCCTTCGCCGACATAACCGGTCAGTGCCGGTTCATGACCGGTACTCATCATCGCCACGACCGCCGTTTTGTGTTCCGGTTTCGGATGCGTGCGGACAACGATTCTTTCGCGGACAAGTTGAACCTGTTGCGGACAGGCAAGGACATAACCCTGCAAAAGTTCCTGCGTAATGTTTTCCGTGCTGTTTATGAATTTTTTCATGACCATATCTCCGTCCTCCGAAATCGTCCGTCTTCCGTCCTCTATTGTATCCGATCAGGGAGAAAAAATCAGGGAATTTCGTCCGGCAAGCGAAGTTCGTGCGGGAGTGTCTCCACCGGTAATGAGGAATAGTCCCGCACATTCGGCTGACCGGTCAGTTGCAGATAAATAAGCGAGTATCCGAGCGGGAGAATCGCAATGGTCAAAATGATGCCGACACCGCAGAGAAGTGCTCCCGTAATCCCTGCCAATGCCAGCACAAACAAACTGACCAGCACCTTCCAGAAATTGCCCGATGTCATTTGCCACGAATATCTGAAGGAGTCAAGCACGTCTGCGTTCCTATCGACAATCGGCGGGATATTGAGAGCCAGCCGGGTTGCGAAAAACAATGCCCACACGATTGCGATCAGAATCATTCCGCTCACAATGAAGATATCCTCAACAATTCCGCTGAAAACGATGCACATGGCGGCACAGGTTATGATTAACGGAAAGAAACTGCTGATCATACAGACAAGAATCTGCGAACCGGCGCATGTCAGAAAGGTCATCAAACCGGGGAACATCAACCCTATTTGGAATCCGCTGCCGCCTCTGGCAAGGAAGAGACCATGCTGAACCGCACCGGCAAAGAAGTAAATGGAACATACCGCCTGAACGATTTTGCAAAAGAATTCGACACCGATCAGCCCCGCCGCTATTGCCGGATTAAGAGGAGGATTGCTTTGCTGCAATAAAGTGCTGACAGTGCCTGCTAGAGCGTCAGCCATCCCCGGAATGGTGTACAGCAGTCCGATAAGGCACATCGTTCCGAAATGCTGTTTGTAAATTTCAGACGTATCCCGCATGAGTTTATTGAACTGCAAACGGTACGGCTGATAAGCCGGCAGCGGAAGAAAAAGTGCTTCGCAAAAAGGACATTGACTTGCATCATCCGGTATCACGGCTTGGCAGTGCGGACAGTTCATTGCTTATAACGGGAAAAAGAAGACAACGCCGTTATTCTATCGGCAGAACGTCAATCCGGCAAGTCCGGCCGGAAGCACATGAAACGGCGGAAAAGCATGCCGATTGACGCTGCGGCGGATCCGTGATAGAATACGAAAAAATCAGAGCGATCTATTATGCCCAATTATCACGATTATCAACGTCAGCGTTCAATGACGCTCGGCGATCTCCTGTTGGAGAACCGGATCATTTTTTTGCAGGGAGAAATCCGCAGCGACAATGCTAACGAACTTGTCATGAAACTGCTCTATTTGCAGAGCGAAAACCGGCGGAAAGATATTCATTTTTATATCAATTCTCCCGGCGGCAGCGTGACGGCAACCCTTGCCATTTACGATACGATGCAGATGTTGAGTTGTCCGGTGGCGACTTACTGTGTCGGACTGGCAGCGAGCGGCGGTTCTATTTTGCTTGCCGGCGGAACGAAAGGGAAACGTTTTGCCCTGCCGCACGCCAAAGTGATGATGCACCAGCCCTGGGGCGGAGTCGGCGGACAGGTTTCCGACATCGAAATTCAGGCACAGCAAATTTTGAAAGACCGTGCAATGCTGAACGAAATTCTTGCCTTTCACATCGGGAAACCGATTGAAGAAATTGCACGGGATACCGACCGCGATTTTTACCTGAACGCTGAAGAAGCCAAAGCGTATGGCGTGGTGGACGACATTCTGAAAAAAGCGGAAGCGGAAACCGAAGAAAAGTGATACAATACCAAAAAGAGAAAAGACCAAAAAAGGAAAGCGGGACGGGCTGTCGCTGCTTCTTCGGAAGGAGAGGAAAGTCCGGGCTCCTTCGGACACGATGACGGATAACGTCCGCCAACCGTGAGGTTCGGGAAAGTGCAACAGAAAGGATACCGCCGGTTTGAGACGCAGGCGACGCGTGCAGCGGAACTTGCGGGACAGATCGGTAAGGGTGAAATGGCGGTGTAAGAGACCGCCGCGGTTCAGGCAACTGAACCGGCATGGCAAACCCCATCGGGAGCAAAGTCGAGCAAGAGTGAAGGCATTGTCCGAGCCGTTTGAACTCTGGGTTGACTGCTTGAGGAGTTAAGTAATTAACTTCCTAGATAAATGACCGCCGCTCTGCCATGCTGCCGGTTTCAGCCGGCAACTGGAGAGAACAGAACCCGGCTTACAGTCCCGCTTTTTATTTCTTCTTATTTCTTTCCTGATTCCGATCTTTATTCCGTTTTCGGAAACGGTTTCCGTTCCGGTTCGGCTGCCGGATTGGGAACGCCCTGACCGGGCTTCCATGATTTGTCATTCGGTTTGTAGGTGTTTTCCGCCGATTTCTGCATTTCTTTCGGCAGCGGCGGTAAAAAATCAGGGCGGGACGCAAGCAGTATCCGTTCTTCTTCCAACTGTTCCGGTGTAAGATGCCGGCGAAGACGGTCGCCTAATTTCTTGCCGGTTTCGTACAACTGCACGTCCAGCAGCCGCCGCTCTTCATCCAGTTTTTCCCGCAGTTGTTTCCGCTCTTCCGGCGGCAGATCTTTTCCCAATGTCAATCCTTTTTCAAGCAGTTTGAGGTAATCATCGACAATGGTTTCCCGTTCCGCTTTCATTTCGTCAAACTCGGCCTGCACTTTTTTCTTTTGCTCTTCCGAAAGATGCAGAGGGGTCATTGTGTCCATATTCATCAGCGGCGAATGCAAACCGCCGAGCGATTGGAATAACAATTTTTGCGTTTTTTCTTTCCGGTTCGGTGCAATGTTTTTGTCGACTTGTTCGTTCACCGACTGCAAATCTTTGGCGAGATCGTCCGAAAATGTTTTCAAATCGCCTTCCTTCAAGTCCTTCATTTTGGCGGCATAGATCGGGGCTTTGAGCATCAACTGCATCCGTAATCCCCGCATGGAATCGGCTTCTTTATCGGTCAGTCCGACTTCTTCGCGGATTTTTGCATTGTCAAGCGATCCCAAGAGCAGCATGGAATTTCCCAAACCGTTTTGGAAGGCATCAAAAGCCGTCCGCCCGACTGCACGGAACGTTCCTGCGGGAAGATTTCCGGGCGGAAACATTGCCGGAATCGGTGCATCGCCGCGCTGCAAACCGTAAGCGGTGTTCAGTACGGCGAAAAAGCATACAAAAATCGTGAAGCGTTGTCTAAAGCATGTCATAAAGATCTCCTGAATAATTGTGTCCTTGGTGCGGACAATGACTAATGACTTGTACGGCACCTCATTCATATTGTATCACAATCCGCATAGACGGAACAGTTCTTTGACGGGGGACTAAAATAAAGTTGTCGGAGACAACCGGATTCCATTTTTCGCCTTCGGTGATTTTCGGATTTTTGATCCGGTGCGGCAGCCATTGGATAATCGGACGCGGATTTTTCCATGGAGATGATTCGCCTGACGGCTGTGCTGCCGGTTCCTTTTCATCGGACGTGATCGTCAGTGTCATTGTTTGACCGTTTTCTTCCAATTTTTGTTCCCACTGGCATTGCCCGCTCATTGTCCGTGCTTCCCAAGCCGGATCGCCGTAAAAGACGGTATTCACGCGGTCATAACAGAGACCGGCAATATTCGGATCCGCTTTTAAGCGTTGGGCAATGCTCATATAGACGTTTGTCAGTGCCACCGGATTTTTCAACATTTCCGGCGGTAATTTTATCTCCGGCGGGAAATTTCCAGCGGCGGCGGCAAGCAGCGGTGCCGGATCAAAATCCTTATGCTGTTTCTGATATTCGGCAATGCACCAATCCAGCGAAACCTGATTGGCAAAGTACGCTTCATTGAACGTAAAGCGTCCCGGCTGATCGGAAAAGTATTCGTTGATTCCCCAGCCCGCATAGCCGAACCATGTCGGAACAATGTAGCCGAACATTTGCCGGACACCGGCGGAATGAAAGTAAGCCGTTGCCATACAGTCCGGATTGTCGATATGTCCGATCAAACAGTTGCCGACCGGCATGTAGATTTTCGGATTCGGGGATTCGACCGGCAGCATTTTATTGTCCAGCGTTTTGCCGAAAAGTTGTCCGTCTTTGTGAATGAATGTTCCAGCCCGATACGTAAACCCGATCATCCAGTCGTGTTCGGTGGCGTGTCCTGAAGTCATCCATAAATCGGGCTGAAACCCGGCAAACATTTTTGCCATATCGGCTGTAGGATCGCCGGGACCGTCCTGTGATTTAACGGACGGTTTTCCTGTTTCTTTGCGGACGATTTCGTTTTTGGCGGAGTCGTTCCAATGGATTCCTTCTTTGAACCGGTCAAGGTTCACGGCAAAAGATGCGGCAACTTTCTGAATGGTCAGCGGTTTTCTTTCTTCGGCTGTTTTCAGAGCGTCTTCGGCGTTATAGCCGGTCAGGATTCCCCAGCGGACATCGGGATACGGATCGTCATCAAGTTGCCGCGTCAGGGATTGGATTTTGCGGACATAACCGGCACCGGCTTCTTCCGGCTTGGCAACGAAGCAAACGAACTTCGGCATGATTTCTTTGAGTTTTGCGGCGGATTCCGCAACATCGTTGTCATAAACGAAGGTTTCCGGCGCGAGGGCGGCGTGTTTTTCCGCCAGTGTTCCGGCAATTTTTTTCCATTCGGTCTGATCGTTTGCTTCTTTGGAAAGGACGATCACATAATCGGAAGCGGCGAAAGCGGGGATACCGATACCGAACACGCACAACAGGCAAGGGAGAAAAAGTGATTTTTGCATAATGAATTTGTATTGTCAATTTTGTACTGAAAACCGTCTGTGTCAGCAGAGTTTTGCGGAAGATTTCGGTCATCCGCGGTCAAACCTGTATGTCCATTATAACAGATAAGAAGTTTATGGCGACTCCGCAGCGTGAGGCGTGTTCCGGCATCGTGAAGCCCATGTTTTTTCCCAACAGCGGTATTCCCGTCTGTTTGCAATTTGCCGAAATTGCCCGAACAATAAAGGCAGCGGGGTTATCGGCGGCATTGATTGTCAAAATGACTTTCGGCGGCGGAAATTGAGCGGCTGTAAAATAGACGGCAGACCGCAGATAGCAGACGGCAGCAAGAAAAAGAAATTTTAACAGGATTGACAGGATTCACATGATTTTACAGGATAATGTTTTCATTTCTATTTCTAATTATCAATTCTCCATTATCAATTATCAATTAAAAAATAACGCCTGTCCGGCAAGGACACCGGCAGGACAACCAATCCCCTAACACGCATACGGAATCGGATCAGGAACTCCGGCTGCCGCAAAGGCACTCAACCGCAGACGGCAGGATTCGCAACGTCCGCAACTCAAGCCCTGCGGCGACGGATCATAACACGTCAATGTCAATGAATAATCAACTCCCAGCCGCAATCCCCATTCAATCGTCTCTTTCTTACTTAAATGAATAAGCGGTGCCACAATCGAAAAAGCCGCCGAAAGCGGAGAAGATTCGATACCCGCTTTCGTGGCGAGATTCGCCGTTGTTTCAAAAGCACGGATAAACTCCGGGCGGCAGTCAGGATAACCGCTGTAATCCACCCCGGAAACACCAATGTATATCTTACCGGCACCCGCCGTCTCCGCAAACGCCAATGCCAGCGAAAGAAAAATCGTGTTGCGGGCTGGAACATACGTATTCGGAATCCTTGCACCGATTTTATCAACGGTCATATCTTTCGGAACATCAATGTCGTCCGTCAACGCACTGCCGCCGAAAAGACGGAGATTGACCGGCATAATCACATGCCGGACAACACCAAGCGAAGCAGCAACCCGCCGGGCTGATTCCAGTTCCATCCGATGCCGCTGTCCGTAATCCAGCGTTAACGCAAAAAGACTGTACCCGTCGGCTTTGGCCACAGCCGCCGCCGTTGCCGAATCAAGTCCGCCGGAAAGCAACACAACCGCTTTGTTCATCGTTGAGTGAAAATCTGTCCGTCAAAAACAGAGGAGAAGCGGACTTAATCTCGGCCTCCCGCTCCGTCAAACAACCCATTTTGATCCATCTACTTTTGGTCTTTGTACCGCTTGGCACGTTCAATAAACCCGCTGTTTTTCGTCACCGCAAGAACCTTGTCCAACGCCGCCGTAAATTCGTCTATGTGTTTCCGTTTGAACTCGACGTGGTGCGCCAAATCAAGAACGGACTCCGCTGCCGATTCCTGAAGTTCCGCATTATCAACATACGGCAGAACCAGACGGAGCGACTCAACCGTGCGGATTTGTCCGACCCGCTTAATGATGAGTTTCTTGTCTTCCGTGCGTTTGACCGCCGCAAACACTTCCCCAAGTTTCTTGACTTTGTCCTGATCGGAAATATCAATGCCGATCGGTTCATCCTTTTTCGTGCCGTTCAGCGACATCACACGGATATACGCCCGCAACGCTCTGTTTTGATCCGCTTCGGAAGCACTTTTATCATTGGCCTTCGCCAGCAAATCACCGGCAACCCGCGCATTGGGCCAATTCGACAAAGCAAGAAGCGAATTCCGGCTCTGCCGGACTTGATCCAGCGTGTTATCATCGCCGATACGTCCGATGAGCGACAATACGTCCGGCGACGTTTGCCATTGAGGAACTTTTTTCATCACAATGGCGGCATCCCCTTTCAGAAACCGGGCAATAATTTTTTCGGCTTCTTCTTTATTCTGTCTTGCATTCCGCTTTGCGTCTGCATTGGTCTCTTTATCGGCTTGTGCCGAAAGGATCAGCATGACATCAATAAAATCGCCGACATCTTCTTTCGAGGACAATCCTTCGGCAAGTTGCAGCAACTGGATTTTATTAACGGTTGCCGGATTTTTGGCACGCTTTAACAAGACGGGACCTGCCGTAACGTTGTAGCGGTTTCGCAGAATTTCGGCGAGAGCGTTGAATTTAGCATCCTCTTTTTCCGCCATCAGCATTGTGACGAGTTCTTCATCAACAGACGGTTCGGTCATACGGGACAGAACGAGTTTCGCAATGCCTGCACGCTCGCCGCCGTAAGCACATTCACAAAGAAAGGCCACTTCCTTTGCACTGCCGAAAGCACCGACTGCCATAAAACCGGCATTGCGGAGAGCCGGATCATCGCTGCGGGCGGCTTCAACGGCTTGCGGAATGTAAACCGCACAACCGGCTTTACTCTTTGCACCTTGTGACGCACGAACCGTTAAACCGCTCAATGCCGCGGTTTTTCCGGCATTATCCAAGGCCGCATAACCGGTCATCCACTTTTTCACATCGGCATCCGGCGCATAAGGCAGAGCCAGCGGCATGGCGGTTTCTGTCCTGATAGCCGGCGGATTTGTTTTCGTATTTTTAGCCATTAAGGCGGCTTTTGCCTGTTCGGACTGTCCGGCTTTCAGGGCATCGGCTGCTTCTTTTCCGGGAATGTTTGCCAATGCGCGGGCGGCTTCATCGCGAAGACGAATATCGTCTTTGGCTAAATACTTCGCCAAAACCGGTACAGCGGAAGCATTGCCGGCAATACCGAGTTGCCGGATGAGCCAAACGGCGGTTTCGTCCGGTGTGTCCTTTTCGAGTTGTTCGGCGGATAGCGAAACAATTTCTGCACAGACGGCGGGGTTATTGCCGTTATGCCGGCAGTAATCCTGCCATTCCTGCTGGGCATTACGCCGCTGACCGAGGTCTTCGGCGGCGAGGTTAGGAAGACATTTGGTAAATTTGTCCGAAGTTTCCGAAGCGGCACAGACGGTACACAAGACCGGCAGCACAATGACCGCTGTAAAATAACGCAGTGTTTTCATCATTTGGTTGATAATCGTTAGAGGGACGTATGACGTATATGTCCCCGGCTTTTGTCTGATTCTAATACAAAAAGAACAAAATGACAACCGTCCCCCTCTCTTGTACAAACTCAAAAACAGGATACAATACTGCCCTGTTGATGATATATTGCGTTGTTGCGCCGTATCATTAACAAAAATCAGAAACAAAAATTAGAGTTCGTAGCAATTGTTAAGCCGCCGAAAGGCGGATTGGTTATTTTCACTGTGCAAACGGGTCAAACTGATGTGAAGATAAGCCGATGCAAAAGGAAAGCCACGATGCTCCGTATGGAGCGTCTGCGCCTTTTGCAATGGAGATTCTTCACGCAGCGCACTTGAACCGCGAAGCACTCCGTTTGCACCGGAGGAAGAAACCTGTCTTAACAACGCACCGCTCCTGTCTTGAGCGGTCTTGTCTGCGGCACTCGCCTGAACCCCGCATTGTCATGACAACCTTTTTTTACTTCGACAGTACCGGAATGACGCAGGGACAGGTTACGCAGGAACACCTTCCATCCCTTGCCCGTCAAAGACAAAACTCAACCCTTCTCCTTGTACTCCCCCGTATCAACGTCGATATGCGGGCGTGTTTTCTTTTATCCAGAAAGGATTGAATACCATGAGAAGAACAATTTTCTCCCAAACCGCCGTTTTATGCGGCATGTTCCTGCCCCTGTTCCTTGCTATTGCCGCGAATAACCTGTTCGCAGAGGACTACGACGAGATGACCGTTATCGGTGAAGAAAGAACAATCGGCGACGGCGAAGGAGCCAAAGACACCGCCAACAGCGTGACCGTCGATGGTGTCTATAATCATTACGGCTACTTTTACAACGGCAACGATGGCGGCATCGGAATCGTCGGTACTGCCACTGTTGGCCGCGGCTACTTTTACAACGGCACCTACGGCGGCACCGGTACTGTCGACACCGCAACGCTCAACAACGGCTACTTTTACAACGGCGACGGCGGCACCGGAACCGGCAGGGTTGACCACCTGATTTACAACGGCGGAGATTATCGGGCAAATGTCTATGGTGGAACTTCTTCTATCGGAACGCTTACGCTCGGCAAACAAGTCAGCGAAAGTCTGGGAGCGGA
>JAIRPZ010000185.1 GCA_031256755.1 Planctomycetaceae bacterium | reverse complement strand
TGCAAAACAATGTTTTGTTTATAAAATACATTTGTTTTAGTTTACATTTTTTCCCGTCTGGAACAAGGGACAGGACATGGCTGGGAAATTTTTCCGCCCCCCTTTTCTTTATGCGGAATGCCGGTAAAATACGGTTTTGATCGTAAAACAATGTTTCCATTGAGAAACAAGCACTGTTTTTAAGGAGAATTAAATGAAAACGAAACTGCTTATCGGATTGCTGACGGCTCTGTTTTTCGGCGTATCCGTGTTTGTCCGCTCTTCCTTCACGACCGGCAAAGATGTTGTACCGCAGGAAAAACCGCCCGTACGTATTTGCCCCAACAGCGGACAGCCATGCAGCGGAGGCGGATCGTGCGGAAGCGGAAACGGAGATGCATGTTCTCACTGACACGTTTCATTCCTCAATTCAACCCTTAAATTCAGCACGGCAAAACAGCCGGCACCTTGCATAATGACCGCAGAAGAACAACGGAAAAAATTACAACTTTTTTGCGATGATGTCGGAAAACTGGAAACCGAAATCGGCAATATCCTTGTCGGACAAAAAAACGTTCTCCGTTCCGCCGTCATTGCAATGATTGCCGGCGGACATGTCCTGCTCGAAGGCGTTCCCGGTCTCGGCAAAACACTGCTGGTGAAAACGTTAGCGGAAGCCGTTGAAGCCAAATTCTCCCGGATTCAGTTCACCCCGGATTTAATGCCCGCCGACCTGACCGGTACAAATATGATGATCGAAAATCAGGAAGGCGGACGGCGGTTTGAATTTCAGCCCGGACCGGTTTTCAGCAACATCGTTCTTGCCGACGAAATCAACCGGGCAACACCGAAAACCCAAGCAGCATTGCTCGAAGCGATGCAGGAACACAGCGTCACCGTGTGCGGCGTAACACATCCGCTCCGCGGTTTGTTTTTCGTGATGGCAACGCAAAATCCGCTGGAAATGGAAGGCACTTATCCGCTGCCGGAAGCACAACTCGACCGGTTTTTCTGCAAAATTCTTGTTCCCTTTCCGGCATGTGATGAATTAGTGGCGATTCTGAACCGGACAACCGCAGCAGAATTCCCGAAAGTACAACCGGTACTCCCGTCCGGGCGGATTTTAGAAATGGGACAGTTAGCGAGGGAAATCCCTGCGATTGACGAAGTTGTCCGTTTTGCCGCAGAGATGGTGCTGCGGACACATCCTGATTCGCCGCACGCTCCGCCGCTTGTCCGAAAATATGTCCGTTTCGGAGCCAGCCCGCGCGGCTCGCAAGCCCTCATGCTGGGGGCAAAAATTAACGCCGTACTGGACGGACGTTTTCATGTAGCCCGTGAAGACCTCCGAACCCTTGCACCGATGGTGCTTCGGCACCGGATTATCCTGAACTTTGAAGGACAAGCGGAAAACATTAACGCGGATAATGTGATCGAAGATGTTCTCCGGTCTTTTTAGAACGCCGCTGTTCCGACGGAACAGATCATTTTTTACAGCCCCTCCGGGAAAACTTTTTGTTCGATGTTTCGTTCCGATTTTATCAAAAAACTTGAGTACCTTTCGCTTGTTTCCCGGCGTGTTTTCCGCGGCGAACTGCTTGCGGAACGGAAAACGCACCAGTCGGGCTGGGGGATTGAGTTTGCCGATCACCGGGAATATTTCCCCGGCGATGATCTGCGGCATCTCGACTGGAATGTTTTTGCCCGGCTGGGACACCGTTTTATCAAACGATTTGAAGAAAAACAGGATGCCGCGGTCTCTATTTTTCTTGATGCGTCACAAAGCATGCAGCCGGACAGCGGCGGCAAAGGAACAAACGGATTGAGCAAATTTGATTATGCCAAACAGATCGCTGCGGCACTTGCTTACATTGCGCTGGCTCAACTTGACCGGGTCAGTATTATTTCGTTTGCCGGAAAAATAGAGGAAGTTTTGCCGCCTGTCCGCGGAAAACAGCAAATCGTCAACGTTCTCCGTTTTCTGGAACACTGCCGTCCGGTTCCGGGCGAAACCGATTTCGCCGGAACGTTCCGCAGTTTTGTCCGCCGCAGACCGCGCAGCGGACTTGCCGTGATCGTGAGCGATTTTTTCGACCGCCGTCTTGTGCAAACAGGAATTCCGTCCGTACTTGATACGCTGACCTTCCGCCGCTTTGAACTGAATATTATCCAAATACTCGGCGAAACCGAAGCGGAACCGGATTTCCGCGGCGATTACCGGTTTATTGATGCCGAAACGGGCGAAGACCGGAACATTACTGTTACAGAAAATAGGCTGCGCCGCTACAAAGAAAAAATGAGCGGTTTTCAAGACAGTCTTAAAAATTATTGCCGCAAAAACGGTTTCATTTATACGCTGTCCCGGACATCGGTGCCGTTTGAAGATTTGGTGTTGAAGATGATGCGGCAGACGGGAGGGCTGCGCTGATGGAATTCCTGAATCCGTCCGGCTTTTGGTTTGTGCTGCTGACCGTACCGGTTCTGCTGTTTTATCTTCTGCGTCCCCGAAGGCGGGAAAAAACACTGCCAGCCGTTCTGTTTTGGGACGGCATTGCCGGAGAACAGCAAACGCGGATGTTTTGGCAGCGTTTCCGTTATCCGCTGTCGCTTTTGTTAAGTTTGCTTTTCCTGCTGTTTTTGACCGGCGCATTTTCCGATCCCGTTTTACCGCTGCAAAAAAGGAACGCGGCAGCCGTTGTGATCGTTGATAACTCCGCAAGTATGAATGTGAAGGACGGCAGCGGGCGTTCCCGGCTTGACGAGGCAAAAAGCAAGTTGCGGCAATTTTTCGATTCGCAATACCGGCGCAGTCCGACCGCGGTGATCACGGCAAGCGGCGAGCCGTTGATCGCTGCCGGTTTTACCGATTCTCCCGCACTGCTCAAAGAAGCCGTACAAAAAATTCCGGCAACGGACAATCCTTCATCGCTGGGAGCCGCTGTCGAAACGGCGGAACTTCTGCTGGCTCAAAACGATTCCGGCGATTCACCGATTTTTGTTTTCACCGACGGCTGTTCCGAAGATATTTCCCGTCTGATCACCTCGAAACGTCTTGTGTTTTTTCCGGTCGGCAAACCGGCGAATAATACGGCACTGACCCGTTTTCATCCTCGGCGTTCGTTATCTTCTGCGGCGGGTTATGAAGTGCTTGCAGAGGTTTCCAATTTCGGGACGCTGCCTGTTGAATGTCGTCTCCGCATTGTCTTTGAAGAAACGCTGGTTGAATTGGTGCCGCTGACGCTTCCGCCCGGAACTGCCGAAACGGTTTGTGTTTCCGGGGAGACCTCCGCCGGCGGCGTTCTGTGGGCAACGCTTGAATTTCCCGACACATCTCCGCCGGACGCATTGGAAGCAGATAATACGGCTTATGCGGTGCTGCCGCCGCGTCCGCCGCTGAAAATACTTTTTTACGGCGAAGACAATTTTCTTTTACAAAAGGTCTTGGAATCGCAGCAAAATGCGCTGTTTTCAACGATCTCAACGCTGCCGGAAACCGTGCCGCCGGACAGCGTCCTTGTCCTGCACCGCATTATGCCGCCGGTTCTGCCGGAAGGAAATATTCTGATCGTATCGCCGCAAACGGATTGCCGGTTTTTCCGTACCGGCTTGCCGCTGGCAACGCCGCCGGCGGTTTCGTTTGCCGATTTTATGAAAAAAGAATCGCCGCTTTTGCGTTATGTCCATCTGGACGATATACCGCTGCCCGGTGCAAGAAAACTTTCGTTTCCCGAAACCGGCGATGCCGGACTGCCCGAAATTCTTCTGGCAACCGCGGAAGAAGACCCGCTGTACCTTCTTTGGCACCGCCGTAACGGAAAAATGCTGGTTTTCAATACGGAAATCGGGACAGGAACGCTGGAATTCCGCACAGCCTTCCCGATTATGCTTTCCAATGCAATGAATTTTTTCCGCAATCCCGGCGGCGATTGGGAACCGGTTTATAAAACGGGGGAAGCCGTTGTGCTGCCGGTCGATTCTGTTCATCGCGAAATCCGTCTCTGCTCGCCGGACGGTACAGAACAGATTTTGCCTGTCGAAAACGGCACGGTTCTTCCCGGCGGTTTTTCCCGCTGCGGCATTTGGGAAGCGTTTGCCGTCCGTCCGGCACCCGGCACTTCCGGTTTCATCCGGCAATTTGCCTGCGGACTGATGAATCCGGCGGAAAGTCAACTTGCCGCAGTCCCTGCCGAATTTTATACCCGCAGCGAACCGCTGGAATATGCCCTTACCGGATTGCCGCTGCACTTTTGGCTTACGCTGGCCGCACTCTGTTTGACTGCGGCGGATTGGCATTTATTTCACCGCCGCTGGCTTGATTGATTGCAAGAGAGAACCACTGACGGAAAACAACAGGAACAGGAATTGACGCATGACTTTTGAATTTTCTCATCCGAAATTTTTGTCCGCTCTGCTTCTGCTGGGCTGGCTTGTCCTTGCCCACCGGCAAAGTTTGTCCGCTATGCCGCTGCCGCAACGCCGTCTCGCACTCCTTGTCCGTTCTTTCATTGTGATTCTGCTGACCGCTGCGATGTCCGGATTATCGCTCCGTATTCCTTCGCAAAATCCGATGCTGGTTTTTCTGCCGGACGAAAGCCGAAGTATTGATGATGACGGCAAAAAGACCGCCGCTGATTTTATCCGAAAAGCCAAAACAGCCGCCGGTTCCGTTCCTTCCGCAACGCTACCGTTTGCCCGGTCGCCGCGGCTGGAAACCGCCGAACCGGACGCGGCACAGGGCAATGACACAAACATTGCGGCGGCCATCCGGACTGCGGCGGCACTTGTCCCGCCGGACCGGGTTCCGCATATCATTCTGATTTCTGACGGCAATCAAACGCTTGGCGATGCCCTGCAAGCGGCGGTGCAATGCGGTTTCCCTGTGTCGGCGGTTCCGCTTTCCGGCAGCGGCAAACCCGAAGTCCAACTTGCGGAAATCCGGGTGCCGCCGCAACTGCGGCAGGGGGAACCGTTTCACGTGGATGCGGTCGTGCAAAGCACCCGGAAAACAAGCGGTAAAATCACCGTCTACCGCAGCGGATTCAAGATTGCCGAAGAAGTCCGGCCAATCGAAAAAGGAGAAAACATTTTCCGGTTTCGTCAAAATGCCGATGAAGGACGGACGATACAATTCTCTGCGGTCATTGATGCTGCCGAAGATACGCTTGCTGAAAACAATACCGCTTCGGCGGCGGTTTTTATCGGCGGCAAACCGCAGATTCTTGTCCTCGACAGCGATCCCGAATCTCTTACGGACTTTGCCGAAGTTCTCCGCAGTCAGGGATTTGAGATCGACCTTCGCGGCAAAGAGGGTATTCCGCAAACGCTGAATGAATGGGTGCCGTTTGATGCGGTGATTTTATCGGACATTCCGGCAACGGATTTTTCCGTGCGTCAAATGGACTTGTGCCGGCAATATGTCCGGGAACTCGGCGGCGGACTGATGATGATCGGCGGCGGACAATCTTTCGGCTTGGGCGGATACTACAATACGCCGCTGGAAGAGATTCTGCCTGTCCGCTGTGATTTTGAACAGGAGAAAGAAAAACCGTCCGCCGCGCTGTGCCTGACGATTGACCGTTCCGGTTCGATGGAAGGCGAAAAAATCGAATTAGCCAAAGATGCCGCAAAAAGTGCGGTGGAACTTTTGACGGCACGGGACTTTGTTTCCGTCATTGCTTTCGATACGGATGCCCATATTATTGCACCGATTCAGAATGTTGTTTCTCCGTCGGTCATCTGTTCGCAAATGGCGAAAATTACGGCGGGCGGCGGGACCAATATTTATCCGGCTCTGTCGGAATCTTTGGAGCAACTGAACCGGGTGACGGCGAAAAACAAGCATATTATTCTGCTGACGGACGGTAAAAGCGAGCCGGGCGATTTTGAAACGCCGGTTCGGAGGATGGCGCAGGACAACATCACTTTATCAACGATAGGGATCGGCGATTCGGACAATGCTTTGCTGCTCCGTCTTGCCGGTATCGGGCAGGGACGTTTTTATCATTGCGAAGACCCTCATTCGGTTCCGCAGATATTTACAAAAGAAACGTCGGCGGTCAGTGCTTCGGCATTGCGGGAAGAAGCGTTTCTTCCTGTAGCCATAACGGCCGATGATGTATTGAAAACGATAGCGATGGACAATGCGCCGCTTCTGCTCGGTTATGTCCGTACCCGTCCCAAACCGGCGAGTCAGTTGATTCTTGCGTCAGAAAACGGCGATCCGGTATTGATACGCTGGCGTTACGGTCTCGGCTTGACAGCGGCGTTCACTTCGGATGTCAAAAAACGCTGGGCTTCTGAATGGCTTGTCTGGAAAGAATTTCCGAAATTTTGGGGACAGATGATCCGGCAAATCGCAAAAAAGCCGGAAAACGGTGCATCGGTGATGAACATTGAACAGCGGCAAGGACGAATACTCATTGCTGTTGATGCCGTTTCGGAAAACGAGCAGTACATTAACCGTGCGGCAGGAATGTTGACGGTGATCAAACCGGATTTATCGCAACAAAATATCCCGCTGGAACCACTTGCGCCCGGCAGGTACGGAGCGGCGTTTGATTCGCCGCTGCCGGGGGCGTATCAGATTCAGGCGGTTCTGCAAAACGGAGAACAAACGGTCTTTTCGCAAATGCGGAATGTAACGGTCGGTTCTGCGGAGGAATTCCGTGTCAAGCCGCCGAATGAGGATTTATTGAAACAAATAGTGAAGCGTACCGGCGGAATCTACCAGCCGAAGCCGGAAGAACTTTTGCTTGCCGGCGGACGCAGCGGAACTCAAATCATTCCGCTTTGGCAATGGCTTCTTGCGGCGGCAATGGGGCTTTTTACGGCCGATGTTTTTCTGCGGAGAGTTTGGGGACATCTCCGATACGCATGACCGAAGATGCAGACAATATCAAATAAATTCAATACGTCCCATCCCTCGTTCAGCCTATCCGCTGCAAAGATTGCCCGGTACGGATTATTCTGTTTCATTGCCGGTTCGCCGCCAACACATTCAGAAATGCTTGTCCGTATTTTTCAATTTTCGCTTCGTCGAGACCGTTAATCTTCTGCAAGTCCGCTTTTGTTTGGCACTTATTTTGCACCATTGCCGCCAAGTGTTCATTCGTACAGACAACATACATCGGTATTTTTTCGCTGTCCGCTAATTCCTTTCTTGCAGGCGAACCGTGACCGTGTTAAAATCGTTGCCGGTCAATTTTAACCTTTAACCCTTCAAACAATGATGAAGAAATTACTTACCGTTGCGGTTTTTACCGCAGTTGTTTTCACGCTGGGACAAGTCCCGTCTGCGAACAGTTTATCCG
>JAIRPZ010000166.1 GCA_031256755.1 Planctomycetaceae bacterium | reverse complement strand
AATAACTTGTATCGATATGTCCGAAATCAGCCAATTCGGTTGACGGATTTATACGGATTAAAAAAATGCGGTCCCAGAGTGTGGCTTTATACTGGCAGTTGGTGTGTTGATGATAATGTGTGGGATGCCGCAATGGACGCTGTAGGAAGATTTGTAAATTGTTGGGGACAATGTGAAATTACCCTCACACATGTTTTGCCGGTGCAGTATTAACAACTACAGAAACAATTTCTTTTACTTGGGGTGTTGCCACTGTTAGAATTCTGAAAACACCAGGAGAGTTAATAAATGCCGCCGACCCATATAAAAGTCTAATGCGCGAAATTATTAGAAAATATACCAGAGGTGGTTATGGTGGTAAAATTCATTGGACAGAACGTATTGCACAAGCGGCAACTTGTGGAAAATGGGGAATAGTTACGACCGCTGCAAAATATACCTTTGCAGCCACTATGATAATAGAATCGGGAAACTCTATCTATTGTAGTTATTCGTGTGGGCAACAATAATAAAACAAAAATGATAGTAAGAGACGATAGAACTAAATTACAGTATCATCTATGCCTTTTTTTAAACTTAAAAATCAATAGTTTTACATTAGAAGATAATTTTTTTAACTCGCATGATATGTTGGTTAATGAAATTATTGCAGAAATAGAATGGCATTTGAGAGAGGGAGAACCGCATATCTGCGATACAGAGATATTACGGAGTCTTATCATTCGCTGCATTAAAGTTCTTAATACTGATTTTGAATTCCCAAACAACTACAAACCAATTATTCCTACTGGAAATAATTTTATTTATCGTTTTTTTCGCATATTATGGGATATGATATTAAACAATTTTTGTGCTGTCTCAAAATTAGGTGATAATCCTTTTTGGCCACTATCATCACAAGATGATTGCGATAGATTAGAAGAACTTGTCCGGTGTCCTTGTCCAGGAGATTTGGGGCGTGTCCAAAATCTCGAACCGGGCGTTGAAAAATAAGACGTTTTTTGTAAAATGACGAGAATGGGAATGAAAAAAACGAATTGGAACGCTGCCGCGATAAGCGGTGTTATGGGGAACGTTCTGGAAAGGTACAAGTATGACGGTTTTGGCAGGCGGACAGTATTGTCCGCTGATGCTGTTGTGGAGAAAACGTCATCAGAGTACAACTGGAACAGAGCCTTTACTGGACAGGTATTGGATGCAGAGACAGGAATGATGCTCTATCGGATGAGGTATTACAACGTCTCGCTCGGACGGTGGACTTCAAGAGACCCGATTGGGTATCAGGCAGGGGATGAGAATCTGTTTCGATATTGTTTCAATGCCCCTCTTGATTGGATTGATTCGTTAGGGCTGGATTTACATCACCCATACTCTCTATATCTTGGCGGAAGCAATGAACAGATTCTTATTGACTTAACGCCGGAACAGCATACGGAAATAACTAATTATTTTAGAAAAAATTTCACCTATGACGAAGCAGGGAGGGCTAAGTGGGCAAGCATTACAGATGCTGAACGCCGTTTTCATATAAAACAATCTCTTAAAACAGCCAATATTCCCCAATGTGTTATTGATGCCAACGTAGATAATTGGGTAAAGGAGGCGAATCCAGGCATCAAAACACCGCGTAAGAGAATTAGAAATCCTAAGGTGATAAAGATTGCAAAAAAACAGGTAAAATAGTTCCTGGTTTTGGTACTATCATATCGGTTTTATATTGGCCATTTGATATATATGCTAAAGGGACAATAAACGGGACTTTTAATACACTGACAGACGCAATTCCAGTGGTTGGCACAGTAAAGGGAGTGACAGAATTCTTTACAGGAGATTTTATTCCTGATACGGATACCGAAACCAATATATACAAAACCAATTACGATAAATGACAACATTTTTCAAAGATATTTGGAATGATGATCCGTTGACTATTCCGGCGGATTTTCAATTTATAGTTGAATTTGTGCGCAAGTATGGATTTCTGCAACAAATGGGACCGGACAGCATTACAGATTTCGTCTGTAGTACTGAGGAATTGGGGGGTAAAGAACATCCTGTAATTCAGGAATTCTATCAGTTTGGATTAGAATTACAGCGAACCAAAACTTTCCCCCGCTGGGATACATGGTGTTCAAAGAGATATGATTTACGGCATGATCCAAAATTATTAACTTATGATCCGAACTTAATTCGCCAGATTTTGCCACACGATGATTTTGAGGATGCATCAGATTGGATAATGCAAGTCCTTGATGACCTTGACGGTCGCTACGAATGGGGTGGCATATTAAATACCGGTGCAGAATTGAATTAGTGTGTCCTTATCCAGGAGATTTGAGTAGCGATACAAATCCCGGACCGGGCGTTGAAAATTGAAACATTTTTTACGAAACGATAAAAAAACGTAAAAAACGTTTGAATGATATTTGAATATAATCAAATTGACTCGCAAATCAAGTCCGGCGCGTACCATAAGCACAAATTGTTCTTTGACAATCAGACAGAACTCAACCTTTTCCGCTTGGAGAATCGGCAGATGCAGCCGCCCTTCAAGAAAGCGAAGACGGACATTCACTTTTGCACCTGTTTTATAACGTGTTTCGATACGCGGCTTGGCATTGGCAGCGCAGCGGTTGAAATACACCTCATTCGGCGTTTTGTTCCGAAGTAACTTTCATCGAGTTCAAACTCGCCGAGTTCCTGATTACTTTCATCCAAAGATAACTGCAATATTTTTTGACGGATTTCGTTAAAATAACTGTTCACCGTGTTGCGGTTTACCCTAACAATCGCCGCTGTGGCAGTCGCTGTTAAGTCCTCGCAAAAATGAATTTATTGCAGCAATTTTATGTTCCGATAAATGCTATGTTATACATAGGGTTAGATTAAAATCTATACCCCTAAACTAGTCAAGCCGCATTGTTTTTACAGCATTGATCGATGCAAAGAGAATATATTGGTTTGGCGAATAATTTCCCCGCAAACAACAAACAATAGGACTCGCCGCGGCGGTCTCTTGACTTTTTTGCGGCAGCCGGTTATATTTCGGAACTGCACATTGAAAATCTGAAAATCCTTGTTTAACCCGTTTATGTCTGTCACAGCCGAAGAAGTTTTAGCATCCCCCTTCGTTGAATCCGCCGCCGAATTCGCGGCACAGGAACCGGAATCCTCGATAAAAACCGATGAAATTTCGGAGCCGCACGTCGGCAAATGGAACATTTTAGTCAGCCAAACCAACTGGGAAAAAGGAACTCTGATCCTGGAATGGCGGCTTGATCTCATCGCGGCAGGAATGCCGAACAGCGTTTATTCCGACGAAGCGTGGGCAAGACGCGTCGGAAATGTCTCCGCACAGCATATCGGACGGTTACGCCGCGTTGCCGAGCGGTTCGGCAAAACACACACCAAATTCCCCGGTCTTTTTTGGTCACATTTTTATGCCGTGCTGGAATGGGACGACGCAGAACTGTGGCTCGAAGGTGCCGTCCAAAACGGCTGGTCCGTCGCCCAAATGCGGGTGCAGCGTTGGGAAACTATCGGTCCGCACGATGATGCCCGTCCAAACGAAAGCGGCGTTTTTACCACCGAAATCGATGACGATGCCTATGTTTTTCAACAGCAAGATCGGATCGAAGGACGGGATGCCGAAATCAATCCCGCAGACATTACCGAAGGATTTAACGCTTCAGCATTAGCCGTTTCCGAAACCGCAAACGAACCCGTTAAAAAGAAAGAATCCCCGAAAAAAAGTAAACCAAGACAGCCATTGCCGGAAGGAGCATCGGAAGGCGAATTGCTGAATACGCTGAAAGCGGTCGCCGAATTTCCAAACGATTTGGCAGAACCGATAGAACAGTTAAAAATTGCCGTCCTGAACCATAAATTGGCGGGCTGGAAAGAGGTCCCGGCGGAAAATGTTTGCCGGTCGCTGGATGCACTGCGGCTACTGGCTGTTGCCGAATAACCGTTTTAATCACGAAAAATAATATGCAGGTTTTAACAAAGAATGTTTATATCTGTGCCGTTGCGCTGTTCCTTTCGGTTTCGGTGTTTTCAATATTCCGGCTGATGCCGGCAGGAGCGCAAATCCCGCCGCTGGCAGAAATCAGCCGGGAACCGGAACTGGACGCAAAAATCCGGGTGTTTTTCGCCGCATTAGGCAAAGGGAATACTCCGGCCGCGTTCGAAGAATTACTGCGTCAAAGTCCGCTCAATTCGGCAGAAACCGGTCAGATCGCCGAATTGCAGAAAAAAACGGACGAACTAAAAAGCCAATTCGGAGAAATCTTGACATGCGAACCGATTGATGTCAAACGTACCGGTGCCGATGTGATCACGCTGACTTACCTTCTGAAATACGAACAGTATCCGGTGCAGTGGACATTTCAATTCTACCGGAAACCGCCGGTTGCCGGTGCTGGCAGTACGTCTCCTTGGGTATTGATTGAAGTGCAGTTCGGAACAAAAATCGGAATTTTTTGATTTTTGAGAACAGCGGATAAGATATAAAATGTAAACTTTTCCGCTGCGGTTTCTTCTGCACTGTCTTTGAGAAGCAGCGGGCGGCGGTCAACTCACCGGTTCCTGCCGCCGGTTCTTGAGTTTTGCGGCGGTTACCGGTATTTCGGCGGAATCGCCGTTTGCGTTTCCTCAAAGGTCGGCACCGGACGGAAATCAGGCAATCCCTTGTATTTTAAGTTTTTACGTCCGAAATACGTCCCGTAATACTGTCCGTTGGAATCCGCCCAAGTCGTGATTTTGATCATATCTTCCGGCGGCAGTTTGACTTCGGCATGCCCCGAATCCAGAAGTTTGACCAGCCGGCTGGCATATGAACCAAACGAATACGGCGGCATATAATGGTTGTTTCCTCCCTTCGGTCTGTTTTCACGAATCACCGGAAAAGAATTCCAATCCATAAGCGTTTCATAAGACCGGTTGAACCGCTCGGTCAGATCGCCGGCTAAATTGATGTTCCCTTCCTTTTTTTCGTTATTGTGGCATTGAACGCAATAACGGTCTAAAACCGGCTGAACATCGTCAATGTAGGAAAGCGGGCGCGAGCCGGACACTTCTCCCGGCTGCGGTCCCGGTATGCTGTACGGACGCTGCATCGCGATGGCGGCTGTTCGTCCGGCAACATGAGGGGCATCCGAGGCACGCTCGTGGCAGCCGACGCAAGACCGGATTTCACCCGGACGGAAGTTCACAAATGTCCGTTCCCGCTGCACTTCCCGATAGTTTGCATCCAACGCCTGAAAGAAAATGTTTTTGTCCGCCGGAACAACAAAATGTGCCGATCCGTCTGCTTCCACCGGCACAATGCCGTGCTGAACTTTGACACCGAGGTGCGTATTTTTTGTAACAACCGAATGTTGCTGATCATATTCATCGCCGCCCCAAGGAACCCATTTGTCCCCTTCCAATGAAATCCGCCGGGCTGACCAAGGACGCGGAAGATGTTCGTTGATCCGAATATACTTGATGCTTCCCCGTTTCACGTTGTCCATGCCGGCATAAATATCCACCACTATCAATTCTGCCAAACCCTTGGCGGCAAGTTCCGAATTTTTCGGAACCGTCGGCATACCGGGAATACGCACCGGTTTCACCGGAACCGGACACCAAGCCGAATACTGCGGGTCGCGGAAAAACGTCTGCCGGACACCCTGATCGTTAATATAATACAATCCGTAAGCATTCCGATCGTTCCACCGTTTATCAGGGTTGAACGAAACGAGAAAATCGTGTTCCGTAATCGGGAACGGATCCATAAAAAGCGGACCGGCATCGGTATTGCCGCTGCCGCTGTGGTCATCGGAACCGCCGCCCTGAATGGTACATTCTTTAACGGATTTCGGTTCCCAAAGCCGGACAAACGGTTTGCCGTCAATCGGTTTCATCCATGTTGATTGGTGCTGCTGATCGACTTCCGGCGTGATGTAGCGGACACCGTCTACGGTGCGGCGGTCGAATTTGGCATCCACCAGCAAGACGGTTCCGACTCCCAGCGGCATGTGCGGCGCACCGACGCAGACGAATTTTGTCGGTTCGCCGGGGATTTGCCGGGCGGTGTTGAACACCGAAGGATAGGCAATGTTGGCTCCGTAAATTTCCACCGAAGCCGTGCCGTCAGGATTTAATGCCCAAAGTCCTTTATTTGTTACCGAACCGTTGTCAACATATTCCCAGCGTGTGTACAAAATCCGCCCGTCTTCCATAATGGTCGGAATCGACTCCGAAACGGAATTATCCGAAAGTTTGTCAAGCGTTTTGCCGTCAGGACTTGCCCGGTAAATGACGGAAGCCGTCAGATAATCAGGGCCATCGCAGAGAATTCCATGCTCGCATCGGGTTGACGCAAACACAAAACCGCCGTCCGGCAGATAAGCGGGGTGCATATCATCGGTAAAATGCTTGTACGTTGTCGGACCCGCCCAATGGCGATGCCCTTTGTTGTCCATCCGGTACTTTGCAATGCGTGCTTCTTCATCAGCCGGCGGAAACGTCAACTGTTTGAGACCTTCACCGTCAATCCCGACTTCCCAAATGCGGAAACCTTCATCCGCATTCTTTTTGTAATCGAAAATAACTTTTTTCGCATCAAAGGAAAGGTTGCAGCGTCCGATAATGCCTTCTTTTAAGGACGGAACGAGGGATTTTACCGTTCCGTCATCAATGTTGAGAAGGCAAAGTTCGGAACCGAAAAATCTGGCACCGTCAATGAAGTCCGTGTAGTAATGCGAGGACTGAAAGGTGGCACGCTTGATAAAAACGATGTATTTTACGTCCGGCATCAGTTCGCGGAGTTTTTTCCGCCCTTCGGCGTATTTGCTTTGGATTTCCTGCTGTTCTTTCAGCAATTTTTCTTCCGCGTTTTTCCGTGCTTCTGCGGACAGGGCGGGAATCTGCGGCAGTTGTTCTTCCCCGGTAATCCGAAATCCCGCCATGTGGGGAAAATTGACAGCGGCGGTCAGTGTGATTTTGTATTCTCCCGGTTCCAAATCGAACTTGCCGCCGATGGAATCCCATTTTAGCGTATGCGGGTGAAAACTGCCGGTGGCTTTGCCGCAGACGTTTTCAACCGTGACGGGATTGCCTTTCGGTTTTTCCAGTTTGAAGGTACAGGGACGTGGTTCGCGGGAAGTGTAGAGGACTTGAATGTGGTATTGTCCGGCTTGAGCGATGTTAAATTTCCACGTCACCGAACCGTTTGTTCCGTTATAAACGCCCAAATTGCCGAACTGACTGTCTTGCGGGGCATATTTTCCGCTGTGGGCAGCCGGTTCGGAAGCCGGCACAATAATTTCGCCGGCGTGAACGCCGAAAGCGGCGTAATTGAAAAATGCAGAAAGCAACGCCGAAACAAGCAAAGCGGTACGAGTCAGGAACATTTGTGTTAACCGGTAAATAGCGTCAGAGTATCAATGATGCTGTAATATTAACACAAAGCCGGGAAAAAGTCAATCGGAAATTCCTCGCGAACGTCAGTTGTCAGACGCTCCTTTCTTTTTTCCGCAGGAATCAATACAATGAACGTTATGGAAGAAATCATCAAACCGAGCATCGGACATCATTGATTGCGTCCTTCCGGTCGAATCCGAAAGAGGATATGTTTGAAACATTGGTCAAACTGAATTGTTATTCCAAGAATAAAATACTGAAGAAACTGGCAGGGCAACTGCTGGAAAAATTCTATTGCTGTGAAATTCATTGTACGGAAATAGACAAAAGCGTTTTATTTGCTCATCACGCCCGCGGCTGCACGATTATTGCTGCAAAAATTTGCGAAAATGCCGTCATTCTCCAAAATGTTACGATTGGTTCAAACCTGAAATTTAACAAAATACGCAATGAATGGGAAAATGCCGGTAATCCGGTTATCGGTAGAAACGTAGTCATTGCTGACGGTGCAAAGATTTTAGGACCGATTATCATCGGTGAAAATTCTTTTATTGCTGCCGGCGCAGTCATTACGAAAGATATACCGGCTAACAGTATCGCTTACGGCGTGAATCAATTTAAGCCCAGAGATGTTAATTATGATTTCGTATTCAGTTTTCATTCAAAGATGATAAACTTTGAAAAAATTATTGAAGCCAATAATAAATTGATAGCCGAATTTAACGAAAAAAGTAATGCGGATATACTGTAACCGTTAAGACATTCGGCTGTCGCCGATAGAAAAAAATTCAAACCGCTGCCTTTGCCGGGCGGCTGCCGTTTTTGCAGAACAAATTTTAGCCGGATTGAGTATACCGGAACGTAATGTCCAATACGGGCTAAACCGGTTGGAAAATATTCTATGAAAATTTCATCAGAAAGTGCTTGGCAAAATGATATTCATCTGTAATAATTATAAAAATAGAGAGAAAAATGGACAATTTACCTAAATTCAAGTATCATCCCAATTCGATTGGAACGGGAGCGTTTAAAACAGATAAAACCGTAAAATGTGATTGTTGCGGACAAGAAATTCATGTTGATTATACAAACCCGTTTTATACCGTTAGCGAGTGGAATATTTATGCCCTTTTTGCATTTCAAATGGTAAGGCGGCAGAAAGATTTGCTGGGGAATTTCAGGATTAGGCAAGTATTAAGGGAATCTCTCCATATCTAAATAAACCTAATACATTAAATATTTGTAAAGATGCGATTGAAGAAGTTACAAAACGGACACCCGGTTATAGCGGTTGGCAGCAGGAAGTTTGGTTGGCTCATTGTGATGATTTATACGCTTTCATTGGATATGTCGTTTGGAATGAAATAAAGGATAAATTAAATGATTTTGTTGATTTAGAATCAGATATAAAATATTATAATATGATGAGCATAAATGAATTGTCGAAATATCTCGTTAATAATGGTTCTCTTCAAGGTTATTTATTTCAATGTCTGCATTGTAAAAATATAGATTATATATTGATGCTGATTAAATAAAATGAGTATTAAAATAATTAAAAAGTAATGGCGTACGCCGCCACGGCGCATAACAGGATGGTATGCGTGCAAGCGAAAAACGCTCTTGATGTTCATGCGGCAGTGATCGGTGTGGCGGAGACGCTCGGCGATCTGATTGTTGCGGAACTGGACAAGACCGATGACGCATTGACCGATCTGCTCACAGAGGAATTGACGCGGTTGAAACGCTGGCAGTTGGAAGGACAGCGGACACCGAAAGAGATTTATGAGCGGTGGGAGAAACTCCGCGTCAAGATTATGCTGGTGCGGGCGAAAGGAATCAAACAAGCCATGCGGACTTATATGGACAGTATGCATGATGTCGTTAAATCAGTAGCGGAACAGCGATGAACGAAAAAGCAGTTAGCGATATGCTCAAGTATCAGCCCTTCGGCGGTCAGTCGATAGAGCAGTGGTTCCGCCGCTACGGAGAGGACGATCTGAATCGTATCTTTGCAGCGGTGCAGAAGGGCGTAGCGAATGAGAACCTTTCTGTACAAAATGTCATTAAGGACATGTTCAGCGATAACGGGGCGATTGCCCAAAGCCGGAATGCGGCGCGGACGCTTGCCCGGACAATCACGATCAGTGCGTCCAATCACACGGCATTTGAAACCTATAAGGCGGTGATGGAACAGGGAGACGACATTACGGCGATTGAATTTTCGGCGAAGTTTGACAGTCGTCTCTGTCCGGTGTGTGCGCTGATGGACAGGCAGCGTTGGACATTGGAGACCATTAACGAAACGAAAATACCGCCTTTGCATCCGAACTGCCGGTGTATGCTTCTGCCGATTAACGAAATATCGGATTCGTTTGAACGGGAGAAGACGGGCGAGGCGGAGAACTTTGAACAGAAGGCGAAGGAACGGCATAATGCAAACCCGAAGCGTCAAAAGGACTGGGACGAATTATCTTATGATACGCGGGTGCAGAAGTATTATGACGAGGTGAAGCGTTACGAAAATGAGACGGGCAAGCCGGCTTACCGCGAGATCGGCAATGCAACGTTTGAAGAGTATCTGAAGAGTCAGCCGGCGAAGTTTCAGGAAGAGTGGCTGGGCAAAGAGCGTTATCAGCGGTGGAAGCGGGGCGAGTTGAAACTTGACCAACTTGTTGATCCCGACAAAGGATACCGCCGGACGCTTGATGACTTGGAGAAGTTAGGTGTGAAAGAGCCGCGTCAGGGGGACATTAAACCGGCAATCGAAGGCGAGAAAAAATATGCGGACAAGCCGCTGCCGGAATTGACCGGACAGGCAAAGGAATTCGTTCAGCAGCATGAACTTGCCGATGAAATGCATCAGCGGTCGTTAAAAGTGATTGACGATAAACTTGAACAGATTGACGCAAGCGGCAAGTCCGATGCGGCAAAAGAAAAAGACATTGCGGTATTACAGAAAGAACTTGATAAGGTAGAAACGGCACACGCCAAAGAGACGCTGGAGAGTTTGTTCGGCAAGCCGGCAGCAAATACGTCTTTTGATTTCCAATATCAGGACAATTTTTACGGCAACGAAGGCAGATTTTCGGATGGGAAAAAACCGACTGTCTTGCAAAAGAGAGAAGTCAAAGCCGTTGTCGAAGACGCTGCCCGTTCCGTGCAAGCAGTGCTGAATAATACCGGAATAAAAATCAAAGAGAAAGTGGAAGTGTATGTTGCAAAAACAGAAACAGGAAATTGGCATGATACCGGTAAAATTCTGATTGATTTGAAAGCCAAAGGCGGAATTGTCGGCATGCCTTTTACGTTCAATCCTTTTTCTTACACTGTCCATGAACTTATGCATGAGGTTGCCGAAAAGAACCTTCCCTTGCGGAAGGCATTGACCGGCTTTTTTAATGCTCATAAAAAAGGGGAAAAGATTTGGAATGCCGAAAAGAATACATTTGTTGCCGAATCCGATATACCTGTTCCGTCCCCGTATTGCCTGTTGTTCCGCAAAACAAAGGACGGTGATGAACCGCTGGAAATACTGACAATGTTTTTTACGTGTTTATTGACCGATACATCGAATCGGCATGATATGGAGCGGATAATTCGCACCGGAACGGAGTTCGCACAAAAATATCCTGAATACTTTAACGGCATTATGTCGATATTGCGGGGGCTTAAGAAATGAAGACAGTTATTACAGAAGAGAACTTTTGGGCAAATCACTTTTACATTGAAGCCATTTATAAAGGTTTCCATGTCCGCGTTACACGAAAAGGCGATCAATTAACAGTGTTGAGCGAGCATACTCCTGACGAATATGAGATGCTCTCCAATAGATTAGTGTTCGGTTCTTTTCCAATGCCTTTCCTGTTTGATGAGATAGTCGCCAATCTCGTTAAAGTCATTGAGTTGGATCCGAATTCTAAAATCATTGAAAAGAACGAATTCGATATGCAGTATTATCCGCCCGGTATTCACGGGGCGTAGGTCAAACACAGATGACGAATAAACGGTCTAAACTTCCTGCCGCTGTCTTGCCGATAATCTCGATACGGTGTATTTGCGAGGTGACGTATGAGAGAGAGAGAGAGAGAGAGAGAGAGAGAGAGAGAGAGAGAGAGAGAGAGAGA
>JAIRPZ010000137.1 GCA_031256755.1 Planctomycetaceae bacterium | reverse complement strand
CCAGCAGATATTTCACAGTGCTTTGAACGATTCGTTCCCTCGATAATTGACGATTTTCTGCAATCCGTTTCTCATAATCCTTGCGGACAAGAGGATCCGTGATTCCTAGCGGATCCATTCCCGACACATAAAAACCTTCCATCGGAACATATCCTTTCGGGAGATTTTCCGGTTCATAGGGACTGAGATTCATCTGCGGCAGTTTATTAAAATCATGTTTGGAATCGAAGGATTGAGATAAAAGTTGCCGATAGGTCAGCCATTGCTTCGTACAAACCGTTCTGACCGCAACGGCATCGGTACAAACCATGCCTTTTAAATAGGAGGAAATACCCTGCAATTTCCCCTGATGTATCTCTAAATGATTAAGCATTTTATCGCGGGCATCCTGATTTTCGTTATACGCTGTCCTGTTTTGAATTTTTTTCGCGATCTCAAGAGAAACCGGTTCCAGTGTTTGGACATCCTTAATATATCGTTCCACGATTTCTTTATCCTGCGCAGCAACATCATCGATCGTGAACAATTGTCCTAACGTAATGCCGCGGACAAGCATGATAAGCATCAGCGTCAAAAAGTATTTTCGATATGGTGAATCCAGTGTATTTCGCATATTCGTTCCGATAAAACAGTGAAATTGAATCAACGGATTTTTGAGAGACACTGTTGCTTGTGCTTCTCCGCCGCCTTCCCTGAATTTGACTTTATAAAATGATACCGTTTCCGGGAAATAATAAAATGTACCGCCGAAGCCTGCTGATGCCGTATATTGTTTGTGCTATTGGCAACATAGACCGATAACATTGGCTCGCCGGCCGCTTGAACCATTTCGGTAAAATTCTAATCAGCAACCCCAAAAACAGCACAGCGGCAAATACAACAAACGGGTCATAACGTAACATCATCAAGTCCTCCAAAAACAAACTAATATATCCGAAAAGGAACAGCGGTTTATTGCGGATCGTCCTCTTTTACTCTGTCCTTGTACTGGTCAATCGTTTTTTTAACGGAAGGATTTTCCAAAATCATTCCTCTGTGCGAATGCGACATGACATTGTACCATTCCTCGCGCTGCTCGTCATCCCATTGGTTCAGCCGCCATTTCAGCGATTTCAATAACTGCTGCATATCTTCCCCCTCGTCCGCACATCTTGCGGCGGTTTGATAGGCGGCAATCCGTGCTTTCCGCTGCCATTCGACATTTCCTTTCATGGCATACTTTCCGTCCGCTAAAGTCCATATACGCCCGATGAGCGTACCTTTCCCGTTTGCCGTATTTTCCGGCAGCGGCGGAGGTCCGTACTGAAAATTCTTTTTGATTTCAGGGATATTGCGCAATTCATTCAGCCATGGAATTCCCAGAGGTTCTTCGTCTGTCGGTTTGCCGGTTAATCTGTCAACGGAAACCGACGAGAGAATTGTATTGTAACTGTAATTCCGGTCAATTTTGACGAAGTAGTAATTTTTTCCTGTTACAATAAATTGTTTATGGACTCCGCCCCAGAAATTCTGCACTCTGCTTTTGGCAAGGGGGCTAATATTTTTAACCTGCTTTTCTACGAATTCGGAGTGTTTGACCCAATCTGAAGGATCGAATGGAAGCGATTCGTGCATTTTCCAATCGCGGGGACCCGGATAGATTTCTATCGAGTAATCCCGCAAGCGGTTGTTGCCGCCGTGTCCGTCTTTATTGAAAAAATACATGCCGAGTTTATAAGTTCCCGGTTCGCGTATCCGCAGGATATACCAAATGTCGGGACCGTCGATGGTCATCGGATACACTTCGCCGTGGTCATCCCATTCTGCCTGCCGCCTGTAGCCGTAAATCGGATCATAGAGCGTTTTCGGATTGTCCGTTTTTAACCAATGCACCCAGCGGCGGAGAACATCGTCCGGTTCTTTATAGTTTGGACCGATAAATTCGTGAACGCTGTAATAACGCGTGGTGAAATAAAGCGGATGGTCAAACGGGGCAGTGACCGCACACAATACCGCCCAATCGTGATAGGTTCGTCCGACCCAGTCCCCTTTTGTTTTCCAGTCCTCGCCGAGAACGGCGGCATAAAGTTCCGGCAGCGGTTCGTTGAGGGACTCTAATTTCTGCTGTATTTTCCGCAGTTTTGCCGCCGAAAGCGGTTTGACCGTACCCGGCAGCGGCGGAAACTCTTTTTGTACCGCAGATGCGGATTCGGCTTTATCCTTCCCGGTTTTTACGGATTTTATTCTCGCCGCACCGCCGCCGTAAGTTCCCGCAAAAACATTGCCGGAGTTATCCGAAACGATTGTTGTTACAAAATTGTCCGGCAGTTTTTCGTTCCTGCCGAAAATGCTTTGCTCCTGCGTTTTCGGGTTGTACAGCACCAAACCCTTTTGGCGGAATCCGAGATAAAGTTTATCGTCCGCCGCCGCTGCCGGCGCAATAGACGTGACAAAGTCCTCCGGCAATAACTGTTTCATGATTTCCGGCGTACATTCTTTCCAGTCCTTCGGCGCACCGCCGTAAAGTCCGCGTACTTTGTCAGCATAATCTTTACCCCGTACAAACCGGATTTTTTGTAACGTTTGATCCGACTCGGCAAGACCGGCAGCGGTTGCAATCCAAACTTTCCCGTTTTTCGTTACGAGAATCTTGTTAATCTGATTTGACGGCAGACCGTTACCTGTTGGTTCAAGCTGAACAGGGCTTTCGCTGTTTTTGCCGAAACGCTGCGGGGCGGCAATGTTTTTGACATGTTGGTATGAACCGTCTGTTTCACGCTTGAAAACGGGAACGCCGCTGCACTGCGTTCCCGCAATGAGCGTGCCGTCTTCCTGAAACGCTAATGTGGAACATTGGTCTTCGGGCAGTCCGTCGGCGCGGGTAAGGTCTTCCCATTCATCGGTTTTATTTTTGTAACGGGAAATACCGGCAGAAGTTGCAATCCAAACGTCTCCGTCAACGGGACAGATTTGTATGTCGAAAATCCGCTCGCCAATAGGACCGTCCATCACGTCATAATTCTGCCATTTTTCGCCGTTGAAAACGGAAACGCCGCTGTATTGATGTCCGACCCAAAGGCGGTTCTGCCGGTCAACGGCAAGGGCGTAACCGTTATTGTCGCCGAGTCCGTTTTTCGTTGTGTACTGTTTTACGTTGCCGTTATTATCGTAACGAAAAACGCCGTCATCTTCGCTGCCGATCCAGACACCGCCGGAGTTGTCCGAAGTTATGGAAACAATAAAGTTGCCTTTGATCGGCAGTTTTTCAATGTCCGCCAATAAAAACAGCGGCAATACCGTTAGAAGAATAAAAATAAAAACGAACTTTTTCATGAAGTTCCTCCGAAATTGCTGCAAAAAAATAAAACACAAAGTATGCCTGCCCCTGCCGTCTGCATTATACCGAAAATCCGTACCCGTGTCTTGCCATTTTTCCCGTCATTGGTATAATCCACACTTATGGAATTAACACCCCGTCAAATCGTATCGGAACTCGATAAACATATTGTTGGACAAAACGAAGCCAAACGCAGCGTGGCTATTGCCGTGCGGAACCGGTGGCGGAGGCAGCATGTCGAAGAATCCATGCGGAAAGAAATTTCGCCGAAAAATATCATGATGATCGGTCCGACCGGTGTCGGAAAGACCGAAATCGCCCGCCGCCTCGCCACCCTGACCGGCGCACCGTTCATCAAAGTCGAAGCCACAAAATATACCGAAGTCGGTTATTACGGACGCGATGTCGAAAGTATGGTACGGGAACTTGTCGAAAATGCCCTCGGTATTGTCCGAAAAGGAGAACGGGAAAAAGTCAACGAAGAAGCCGTGAGGCGTGCCAATGACCGCCTCGTTGATATGCTGCTGCCGCCGCCGTCCAAAGCAAAACGCCGGCGGGAGGACGATGAAGACGACAATGATGATGACGAAGACGGTACGGAGGAAAACAATGCCGACAGCGAAGATTTAAGCGATGAAGAACTCGTGCATAAAGTCCGGCATGACCGCAACCGTGAAAAAATCCGAAAAATGCTCGAAGACGGAAAAATGGAAGAACGTACCGTCAGCATCATCACGGAAACACGGGCTGTGCCGATGGTGATGGGCAATATGCCCGGCATGGAAAATATGGAAATCGACTTTCAGGAAATCTTTGAAAAAATTGCTCCGAAAAGCCGATCCAAGCGGGATTTGACCGTAAAGTAAGAAAGGAACTTTATCATTGAACAGGAAAGCGACCGGCTGATGAACAAGGAAAAGATTCAGCAGCAGGCAGTGGAACTTGCCGAAAATCTGGGCATTATTTTCATTGATGAAATCGACAAAATCGTTGCCAGCGAAAAACAGCATGGTGCGGATGTTTCCCGGCAGGGTGTGCAGCGGGATTTACTGCCGATTGTCGAGGGGACAACGATCCAAACGAAATACGGTTATGTCAAAACGGATCATGTGCTTTTCATTGCCGCCGGAGCGTTTCACCGGTCGAATCCTAACGATTTAATGCCGGAATTGCAGGGGCGGTTTCCGATCAGAGTCGAATTGAAGGATTTGACCAAAGAAGATTTCGTGCGGATTTTGAGCGAACCGGACGGCTCGCTCACGAAGCAGTACCGTGCGTTAATGCAAACGGAAAATGTCGAACTGACATTTGAACCGGACGGTATTGACGCGTTGGCAGGTTATGCGTTTTCGATTAACCAAAAGATGCAGAACATCGGTGCGAGGCGGCTTTACACGATTATGGAACGTCTTTTGGAAGAGTTAAGTTTTGATGCGCCGGATCGTTCCGGCGGGCAGGTGATTGTTGATGCGGAATACGTGAAGCAGCGGATTGAAGACGTATGCAAAGATGAAGATTTGAGCCGTTTCATTTTGTAAAATCTGTTCCGCCGGTGTAAATCGGCCGGGCAAACCTCTCTTAAACAGCAAACCTTACCGCAATGCCCGTCCGATTTGCCGTACCGCCTGACGCAGGCGGTCTTCCTTTTCAACCAGTGCCAAACGCATAAAACCCTCGCCCGCCTCGCCGAATGCCGAACCCGGACTCACCACAACATTCGCCTCCCGAAGCAGTTTCATCGCAAAATCAAATGTACTCATCTTCTTCTGCCACTCCGGCGGAATTTGCTGCCAGACAAACATAGACGCTTTCGGTTTCACCACGTTCCAGCCGAGACGCTGCAAGCCGCTGCACAACACATCCCGCCGCTTTTGATACACTTTCGCTTGCGCCTCCACCGCACGGTCAGCGTGCCGTATCGCCGCAATCGCCGCAATTTGCAGCGGAGAAAAAACTCCGTAATCGTAGTAGGTTTTCACAGTCGCCAATGCCCGGATAATTTCGGGATTCCCGCAGCAAAAACCGATACGCCAGCCCGCCATACTGTATCCCTTGCTCATCGTTGTCGTTTCAATGCCGACATCAATCGCACCCGGTGCCGCCAGAAAACTCGGCGCACGGTAATCGTCATAGCACAAATCGCCGTAAGCCATATCGCTGACAATCATAAATCCGTAGCGGCGGGAAAGTTTAATGAGGTCAGTGTAAAATTCCGGCTCGACAACGGTGGTGGTCGGGTTGTGCGGATAATTAACAATCACGACTTTCGGCTTCGGCGCAATATGCTGACACGTGTGAGCAATGTTCGACAGCAGTTTTTCCGGCTTGGTGGCATCAAGCAGCAGCGCGTTAGCGGAAGCGAGCATCACCGCATGAAGATGAGCGGGAAAATACGGAGACGGCACGACCGCAATGTCGCCTGCGCCGAGCAGGGCAAGGCAAAGATGCGAGAGCCCTTCTTTCGAGCCGATGGTGACAATCGTTTCGGTTTCGGGGTCAAGCCGGACACCGTAATATTTGAGGTATCGGGCAGCGACTTCCTTGCGGAGTTGCGGAATTCCGCGGGCGTGACTGTAAGCGTGCAGTTTCGGATTTTTGACCACTTCTATCAGTTTATCGGTAATCAAATGGTGCGGCGGGTCACTGGGACTGCCCATACCGAGGTCAATGACATCCGCACCGGTGCGCCGCTTTTCGTATTTGAGTTTATTAAGTTCGGCAAAAAGATAGGGCGGCAGACGTTTCACCCGCTCCGACACGTTAATGGTAAACGGTGCGGTGTTTTCCTGCAACTGATCGTCTGCCGATTCCTGAAACTGAAAATCGTCCGATGTCATATTAGAATTCCTTCGCTTCGATCCACGACATAAGTTTTCGGAGGCGGCGGCCGACTTCTTCGACCTGATGTTCCCGCTGAATCGCCCGCAGACGCTTGAATTTCGGTGCGCCCGCCTTATTTTCCAGCAGCCACTCTTTGGCAAACTCGCCGTTCTGGATTTCCGTCAGAATCTTTTTCATTTCCTCTTTTGTCCGGCTGTCGACAATCCGCGAGCCGCGTGTGTAATCGCCGAACTCCGCCGTGTTGGAAATACTGTACCGCATGTAATTCAGCCCGCCCTGATAGAGCAAATCCACAATGAGTTTGAGTTCGTGCATACATTCAAAATACGCCATCTCCGGCTGGTATCCGGCTTCAACCAGCGTTTCAAAGGCGTTTTGAACAAGTGCGGAAACCCCGCCGCACAAAACGACTTGTTCGCCGAAAAGATCGGTTTCAGTTTCTTCTTTGAAGGTCGTTTCGATCACGCCGGCGCGTGTACCACCGATACCTTTGGCATAAGCCAAACCGATTTGGCGTTCCGTATCGCCCGCACCGGCATCAAGACCGATGAGACACGGCACACCGCCGCCGCGGACAAATTCGCTGCGGACAAGATGACCGGGACCTTTCGGCGCAATCAAAACCGCCGTCACGCCTTCCGGCAGATTGAACAGCCCGTAATGAACATTAAATCCGTGAACGGCAACGATCATGTTTCCTTTGGAAAGATTCGGGCGGATTTGTGCGGCGAAAATGTCCGCCTGCAACTCGTCCGGCAGAGTCAGAACAATGATATCCGCCTGTTTGACGGCTTCTTCGATGGAAACCGGTGCGAACTTGTCTTTGACAGCGAGATCGTAATTCGGCGAACCTTTGCGCTGTCCGACGACGACATCACAGCCGCTGTCCCGAAGGTTTTGTGCGTGGGCATGCCCTTGCGAACCGTAACCGAGGATCGCAATTTTTTTGCCTTTAAGTTTGGAAAGGTCGGCATCTTTGTCGTAATAAATTGTTACAGCCATCAATAAAAAGGGGGTTAAAGGAAAAGGTTTGTGTTTGTGCCGGCAGTGATGCTGACGGCGGATAATTGTACTCTTATTCTGCCTGATTGAAAACAGCAGAATCCTGATTTTCTGTGTCCGGTTTTTATACGCTGTATTTTGCGTCTTATTTTTTGTAGACGGACTTCGGGTCGAAAATCCGTTCTCCGGCAATTTTTACGCCGTCCGGCGTGATCTGCCGGAAAAAACAACTTTGGTAGCCTTCGTGGCAAGCCGCTCCGCCGATTTGCTCGACTTTCAATAAAATCGTGTCGGCATCGCAATCGAGATAGACCTCGGAGACATTTTGAACATTTCCGCTCTCTTCGCCTTTCCGCCAGAGTTTGTTCCGGCTCCGGCTGAAATAAACAGCCCTGCCTGTCCGCAAGGTTTCAAGGTAGGCATCTTCATTCATGTAGGCGAGCATTAGTACCGTACCGGTCGTTTTGTCTTGGGCAATGACCGGCACCATTCCGCCGCACTTTGCAAAATCAGGATGCAATCCGCTGTTTTCTGTCATTCGTTTATCCTTAAGTAGTTTTTCCTTGTTGATTGTTTTGACTCCATTCAACGGTAACCGTTGTGGAAATTCCGCCTCTGGGAGTGAACGAAGCCGTCAGTTTGATCCGCCGGGGATTCAGCAGTGCTGCCAATTCGTCCAATATCCGGTTGGTTACATTTTCGTAAAATATACCTTGATTCCGAAATTGCTGCAAGTACATCTTCAAACTTTTCAGTTCGACGCAGAGTTTGTCCGGGACATATTGGAACGTCAGGGTTCCGAAATCGGGCTGCCCTGTTTTCGGGCAGACGGAGGTGAATTCGGGACACACGATTTCGATCAAATAATCCCGGTTGGGAAAGGAATTTTCAAACGTTTCGAGCATAACAATATAAGGATGTTTCGAATAAAAACTGCGGGAGCGGCGGACGTTTCCTTTGATTCCAGCCGCCTGTTCACAGCCGGTAAGTATACAGCAATTCCCGCTCTTTGGAGAGGGGAGTTACGAATCGGTCAGACACTTTTATTCGATTCTTTCTGCACCAATACCCTT
>JAIRPZ010000107.1 GCA_031256755.1 Planctomycetaceae bacterium | reverse complement strand
TTCGTCGTATGTAAAATTCAGCACCGCCACCAGATAAACCGGATTGAGGTTGAAATCCCAGTCCCCTTTCTGCGCTTGCCGCTGTATCGGAAACGACAGATAAAACAACGCCCGGTCTTTGAAATACTTCTGGCGTGCCTTCTGCATTTCGACCGTGAATTGCTCATTATGTTCGCCGGTGCAGGCGATGTCGAAAATGGCTTTGCGGTCGACGTTGTTATCCGGCAGTTGTTCGGGATTGCGGAAGGTCAAACTGACGATTTTGCTTTTCAGCGGCAGGACAGCGTTCAGGAAGTCAATGAGCAAGTCCTTGTTCGCCTCTTCGCCGAAGAGCTTTTTGAACCCGAAATCGGTGTAGGGATTGATATAACGCGCTACTTTGTCATTCATGGCAGATTCTCCTTTACATGCAAAGGATAGTATTATTTTAGCATATCTGTATGGCAGAGAGCGGCAGGCATTCGCCCGCCGTGTTCTTGCCGCACGGGCTCATCCACTTCAACACGGATTTTACCGCAGGAATTGTGTCTTGAAGTATTCTTTGTTGACGTTGCTTATGTCGGCTTCCTTTTTTTAATTCAGCCATCACCGTGTTTTTATCGACTCCGAGACAGCGGGAAATGACCCTGATACCCAAACCGTTCACGGCTTGTTTGCGTATTGCCGTTTTCCGCTTCTATTTCTATGGACTGCTGTCTGGTTGTATTTACGCAGACCTAATCATTAAAACGCCGCTGCCGGCAATGCCGGAGTTGCCGTGCGGGCAGGCAACGTCCAGAATCGGACGGACGCATCAAAGCCGCTGCTGATTAGTTTTTGCGATGCCGAATCGTACAGGATCGCCGAAATCGTACCGGTGTGTCCCGATAATACAGCCGTTTGCGTTCCGGCTGCGATGTTCCAAATCCGAATCACATTATCGCTTTCGCCGGACGCAAGTGTATCGTTCCCGCAAAAAGCCAATGCACATGTTTTGCCCGGTCTTTCCGCAAACGGTTTGATCAATTTTCCGTTTTGAGGATTCCAAAGCGTAATAAAAGGACCATCGCCGCCGGCTGCCAGCAAAGAACCGTCCGGGCTGAAAACAACAGCACGCACTCGCCGGCTGTCTCCGTCTGTGTCCGCCAGATGTTTGTTGTCGGCTGTTCTCCAAAGACGGACTTTTCCGGTACGCCCGCCGGCTGCCAGCAGCGATCCGTCCGCAGAATAGTCCATCGCTTCATTGTTTGTGCTGTGCGCCGGTAAAGTTGCGGTCAATCGGTATGAACCGGCATCATAAATGCGGATATTTTGATCGAATCCGCACACGGCAAACTGCGAACCGTCCGGGCGGAACCGGATTTGCTGCGTACCTCTGACGGGCTGCTTAAACGAGTGAAGAAGGTGTCCGTCCGAAACGTTCCAGATACGGATTTGCCCGTCTTGGGCAACGGTGACCAATTTTGTGCGGTCAGGGCTGAACGCTAAACTGCGTATCCAGTCGCGGTGTTCCCGTAATTCTGCGGTAAATTTCCGTGCAGCAGTATCCCAAATGCGGACAATATGATCATCGCCGCCGGCGGCTAAAAATCGTCCTCCTGCGGCAAGATCAATACATTTCACAACCGGAACACGCCCTTGATCGCCTACTTTGTCGTAAAGACGAAGCGTTTCCGCTGCTTCGATAACGGCTTGCGCATACACGGGTTGAAAATTGACTGTTCCGCAGAACGTGAAAATCAATAAATTCAATAAAGAAAAAAACGGAAATTTTATTTTTTTCATCATTAGCCGAAATAACAGCAAAATTCGCATTGTCCTTATTATCGGCAAAATCGGAACAAAAAAACAGGGAAATTCAGCGTGAAGAACAGAAAATTAAGTTGACTTTACACGTGTCTTTTGTAGATCACAAAATGATTTTTTGATTCTTCGGGTACCGCAATAGATACTGTCCTTGTCCAGAAGATTTGGAAAGCGTCCAAAATCCTACAACAGGTGTTGAAAATGAGACGTTTTTTGTGAAGCGATAAGGAATAAGCGTGTTCTAAAAAAGAGACATTTGCAAAAATTCCGGCTTGGCGAATTCCTGTTGCGGTCAAAATGCCCCGACCGGCAGCACCGGCGGGGACGTAATTGTGTGCCGCAGATTCGGCAGTCTTACACACCAAAACCCCCGCATTTTACTTGAAGACCCGGGTGTTCTCTTCTTTCGTAATCGGCTCGCGGAAATCATCCGAAAAAACCTGAATCTTCAATCGGTAATCCCCTTCCGCCATACTGCGCGCCGTCAGTTTGAAAACCTTTTCACTCTTCGGAGTCAGTTGCGGAATCGTTTCAAATTGCACCGTTCCGCCGTTTGCCTGCGACCGCCCGCCGTCCGCCTTCACAAACGACATCCCGTCCGCAAGCGTTGCGATAACTTTCACATTGCCGGCGGCTTTCGTTCCCCGATTCATAATGCGGATTTCATAAACCGCATCCTTGCCCGCTTCCACCAAACTCGCATCCCCCGCAATCTCAAAAGAAATCGCCGGTATGCCGTCAATCATCATCGGCAGTACGGTCTCCGCCTTCAAATTGTTCGCACCATTGCCGCGGAACCGTAAAGAATGTTCACCCGTTTGCACAGGCATAATCGCCAAATCAATTTCACCGGATTCCTGCGCCGGCAACTCCTCCAATGCCCAATGCACCGAGTGCGAAGACGGTTCATAAACACCGCTCTGATTCGTGCTGACAAACTGCACTGCCGCAGGCAATGTCAATTCCAAATCAACATTGTGAGCCGATGCCGTTCCCTTATTGCCCACAATAAGTTTATACTCCGATTTACGTTCCAGAAACCGCTGTTTCGCTCCGGCAATTTCCAAAGACAGCACCGGCGCATTCGCACGGATCGTTGTTTTCTCTTCGGCAGATAAATTCCCGTCCGCCGTAACCGTTACGTGATTGATCAAATTGCCTGCCCCGGTACAGGTCAGCGGCAGCACAAGTTTCTTCGATTCCTTCGGAAGCAGTTTGGTAATCATCGTATTCCGCAGGATACGTCCATCCTTGTGGTACAATCCGTCCGGCACATGTTCTTCCAGTACGACATTATGAGCGGCAGCCGTTCCGGGATTGCTGATCGTGATTTCGATTTGAGCCGTACCGCCGAGCAGCACTTCCGCAGGGGCTTTGACATCAACTTTAAGCATCGGGCGGGTAACCGTCATCCGTGCGGACGCTTCGCCGGAATAATTCACCGCCGCAACGCTGCCGATGTCCCCTTCACGCAGCGGCAGCACCTTCATTTCGATCACCAGTTCCGCATTCGGGTCAAGATTGCCGACTGACCATGCGAGTTCGCCGGTTGCCGTAGCGGCTGCTTCGGGGATCGTCGAGATCAGCCGTGTTCCCTGCGGAACGCGGTCGGTAATGGTCACGTTTTTCGCTGTGGATTGTCCGGCATTTTTAATGACGCATTTCAGCGTTACCGGCTGGTCGACCACCACTTCTTCCGGCAGTACCTTGTGAATCGTTAAATGCGGCGTTTGCAGCCCTTCAAGGGCGGAATGCCCCGGTGTACCGGTTCCTTCGCTGTGGCTGCGTGCCGTCGGCTCGCCGGCAGACGGAACAAGAGCGGCTGTTTTCGGCAAAGCGGCGGACGGTGCAGCGGCAGGTACGGCTGCCGGCAATGTCCCTGCCGGTACTGTTGTTTGCGGCGGCAAGCCGCTGAACGGATCGGCATTGGAAAGCGAAGATGCTGCCGGTGCCGGTGTCATTACAGGCGGCACAACCGGCGGCGCAGGCGAAGCCGGTGCGGGATGTGCGGGCGTGATGGATTCGGCGTGAATCGGTGCAAACGCATCGGCTGTTCCTGCGGCGGACTTCGGCGGTACCGCTGCGGACGGAAACAGGTCAACGGCGGTCGGGTCTCCGTCGGTATTGAGGGCGGTTTGCCGGATTGTTGCCGGTGCGTTGGGTTCTTTTGCCGGCAGACGCAGCGGATTCGGGCGGGAAGATTCCTGCCGGATTGTTTTGCCGGAGGAAAGGGTTCCCGGCGAAATCTGACCGAAAAGAAACGAAGTTCCCGAAACAAAAGTGAAAGTGACGGTCAACCCGAAACGAAAAAATAAAGTTCTCAACGAAGTATTCATTGCGCCGCGTCCTTGCTGCTGCCTGCTGGGTGAAAGGATAAGTAAAAAATAAACAACTCTTGTCCCGCAGTTTAGGCATTTCCGTAAAACACCGCAAGGGCAGTTTTGATATTTTACGGTTTGCCATCTGCTGTCTGTTTTCTGCCCCCCCTCTTTTAGGAAAAAAATTTTGTGTTAAAATAACGGACGAATGTGTTTCTCTTGTGAAAAGGGTGCATGTTCTCCTTATCAAAAAGGTGAAAATGGGCCGGAGGGGTGTTCCCTCCGGTTTTTTTGTTTACCCACCGGTGCTGCCCGCACGGCAAGGACTCCGGCAAGGACACTACTTCTTTTTCTTACATTCGCCGGCATCGTACCGGACATGGTCGCCGATGTTCGGTACGGACTTGTGAACGTCCGGTCCGAAATACCGGAGCGAAACCAACGGGTCACTCCCCTGATTTTCCACCGTGAAACCCTTTTGAGCGGCTTCCGCCGTCACATAAATCTCATC
>JAIRPZ010000064.1 GCA_031256755.1 Planctomycetaceae bacterium | reverse complement strand
TCACTAGAACTTGTTTCTTAATCTATCTTGTTCTTTATTTTACGGGAAATTATGATAAAATCAATATCCGCACGGAGGCGATTTATGGACAAACGGACCTATAAAACCGGTCTGGAATTGACCGGCAAACAATGGCACAAACTCAAAAAGTTTTTCTCTGAACCGCAACGCTCCCCTTTCGGCGGACAAGTGCCGGTCTCTTGCGTCTGCCCCGAATGTCTTATCCGGCTTCTGCAAAGCGGCACAAGAGACAAAGATATACCGAAACACTGTCCGTCCGGCAATGCAGGATGGTCGCAAGTTGCGGCGGTACAAACGGCGGTATAAAAGAGAGAAGATGATAAGTTGGTTGCAGATTTCAGACGGTTGGTTGTCCGTTACAACCGGAAAATAACGATGTTTGACGCATACCTGCAACTCGCCGGCATTCTCATCATACAAAGAATGTTATGAAACCGGTTGTAGTGATATTCCGGTTTCTGAACCTCAATGAGTCCGAACCGTATTTGATGAATCGTTGTATCCGGTATTTCGGCTTGGGCATGCGGAGAACGTTAAACGCAAGAAAAATGTTGATGCTCCCCCATAACAGGCATACAAAAAAGCACCAAAGAAACAAATTCAGGCGGCTTTGGATAAGTTGTTTATTCATTTATGAATATATTGTCAAACAGAAAACAGCAAAATCATTCCCGTTATAAATCTATTTCATGATCGTACAAGACCTTGCTTCTGCAAATGTTTTTCCCGAAAGATTTTTCAGCCGGACGATACCTGAAAACAATGGTCAAAACGGCAAACGTTAATCACTTTCAGCAGCATCAAGAAAAGAGATTCTCTTGACACTGTGTCATGCTTTTTATAAAATACTGTCAATACATATTCTTTGACGACCGCTCCGCAATGACGACACCGCAATTTTCCGGCAACCTGTTCCTGCAAAAGTTGCACGATGAATCCCGGCACTGGGTCGATGAAAATATCCTGTCGCCGGAACAACGAGACGCTATTTTATGCCGCTGCGGTATTTCCTGCGGTCAGCCCTGCGGCGGCAGCACCGCCCGTCAGGACGGGATACAGGACACGGCAAAAGAGAATAAAGAGTTTCCCGTTTTTCTTCAGGTGATTCTCGCCATTGGTGTTTTGTTAGTTGGTTTGGCTGTCCTGCTGCTCGTCAGTTTCAACTGGAAATATCTGAACGGCACAGCGAAACTCTCCATCGTCGGTGCCATGCTTGCCGCCGCTCACGCCGGAGGTTTCGCCCTGCGGACTGCCGGTCGAAAGTTGTGGGCAGAAGGGACGTTTTTCTTCGCCGGTATTATGTACGGAGTCGGAATCTGGCAAATCGGACAGGTCTTCAATATGCCCGCCGACTTGCCGGCAGGACTTCATCTATGGGCTGCCGGTGTATTTTTGCTCGCACTTGTTCTTGCAAGCACGCCGCTGCACATCGCGTCCGTTCTCCTGCTGGCAGCGTGGGTTATCGCAGAAGTCAGCGGTTCGCTTAATGTGACGCATGCCGTACTCAATATGTTTTTCGGCAATTTTATCCCGCTGTCCGCTTGGACGCTGCCGGTGTTTGCCGCCGCCGGAATCATTGCCAATGTCTTGCAGCAAAAGAAACTGACGGCAACGCTGTACGTTTTTCTCATCGGCTTTTGGTGGATGATGCAGGGCATCCGTTTTCAAATTGATGCGTATCAGATATTCCACATCGCCGCAACAGGACTCATCTTCTTTGCTCTTTCTGCCTGCCGGTTCAGGAGCATCAGCAATACCGCTTTGGAACGAGTCGGTTTTCTCATATTAACCGGCGCGTTAACTATGCTGAGTTTTCAGGATTACTGGAACGAATTGCTGTATTATAGAAATTATGGTAACAGCAATGATTCCGCTTTCAGGTACCGGGTGCTGTGGGGTTTTGCGCTGCCCGTCATTGACTTGCTGATTTTATACGGTCTTGTCCGGCTGCGGCATCGTTGGGCAATCTTTGCCGATGTTTTTCGGCGCAACCGCGTTTTCTTTATTACGGCAGCAGCGGTATTTGCGATGTGGTTTTCCGTCTATTTTGCTTCGCTTATCTTTCCCGATACCCGCAGAAACACGAATTCCATAGCAGCCGGAATAATGATGATTGCCGGCAACGTTCTCCTCGTTTATTTTGCCGTTGCTCTGATGCTCGGCGGATTAAAGCGGGAACGTCCCTCGTGGTTTTGGGGCGGAACGTTTCTGCTGCTGTTTTGGACGTTTCTGCGGTATTTCGACCTGTTCCATCACTTCGGAATGTTAGGAACCGCTGCTGTCTTCGGGCTTTGCGGATTGTTTATGCTCGGGGTCGTCTATTTCTGGACGACACGCCGAAACAAGTTTCGCAGCGGAACAATGTCAGACGAATCATTCGAAGAGCCGGTAATGCTGCTGCCGTTTTGGGCGAAAACACTTGGCAGCCGCCTGCGGCTGTTTTGGTCATCGGAACGCAGCGTTTTAGCGGCAGCGGCGTTGACGGCGGCATTGCAGTTTGCGGTTCTCGGCATAGTAATTGCCAACGAAATGACACCGCACCTTTACGGAACGCTTATTCGGGTTGAGACCGCCCCTGTTGACCCGCGTGATATTTTCCGCGGCGACTATGTGGTTTTGAACTATGATTTCAGCGTTACCGGCAGCGTCGGGATGCCGGACAGCGGAGCATTCCTTCAAAGGCAAAATATCGGAACAGTTTATGTCAGTATGAAACAGGAGGGTGATGTCTGGAAAGCGGCGGGCTTCAGCAGAAAGAAACCGCAAGAGGGCATTTTTCTGAAAGGCACGTACAGACATGGCAGAATTACATACGGTATTGAATCCTATTACGTTCAGGAAGGAACGGGTAAAGTGATTGAAGCCGCAATGAGACAGCAGCGGCGTAATGGTGCCGGCGGGAAGCCGGTGATTGTCGAATTGCTGGTTACCCCCAACGGCAAAGCAGCAATCCGGGACGTTAAAATTTGTGATTAAATATGTTTTAATCACATTGTTTTTCCATCAATCCTGTCTAAAAATAAATGAGTGCGGAGTGTATACGTCTCCCGTTTTTTTCTATCTCACTCTAACGGCGGGCAAATGCTCGCCGCTCTCCTGTCATACAAATCTGCTAAAATAATACTGTCCTTTGCATGTAAAGGAGAATCTGCCATGAATGACAAAGTAGCGCGTTATATCAATCCTTATACCGATTTCGGGTTCAAGAAGTTGTTCGGCGAAGAGGCGAACAAAGACTTGCTCATCGACTTCCTGAACGCCGTTTTGCCGCTCGAAAGCAAAATCGTCAGTTTGACGTTCCGCAATCCCGAACAACTGCCGGATAACAACGTTGACCGCAAAGCCATTTTTGACATTGCCTGCACCGGCGAACACAACGAGCAGTTCACGGTCGAAATGCAGAAGGCACGCCAAAAATATTTCAA
>JAIRPZ010000006.1 GCA_031256755.1 Planctomycetaceae bacterium | reverse complement strand
AACGTGAGCGGCGTAAATGTTTATTAAAACGACAGCAGGCATTGCCAGAGGTAGTCGTAGGCCTCTGCATCGTTCTGTTCCCATATCCGTTTGATTTGTTCCTCGTCTCCCTGAATTTCGCCGTAACGCTGTTTGGCTTCTTCCCAAGCAATACACTCTCCCGGTTTTCGTTCCGCAGTTTGTTCCAACATATTTTTCACCTTTTTCCCTTCTCTTGGTTAGTCACTTTTCCCTTTCAGTAATTCCCGAATTCTCTGGCGGCTTCGCACATCGCCCGAAGGTTTTCAATTTTCGTGTCGTCCTGCATAATGGCACTCGCATCGCAGATATAGCCGCCGTCTTTCGCAACACCGTCAATCACCTGTTTGACACGGGCGCGGACTTCTTCCGGCGTACCGAATGCCAGCAGGTCATTGGGAATCCCGCCGCTCAAACAAAATTTATGTCCGACTTCACGGTGGACTTCAAAAATATCCCCCCGGTCAACGTGATAAATAATGCTTTGCTCCGGCAGTTCTTTGATGTATTTCAGGTTCGGATTCCATTCTCCTTCGGCATAAAATAATGTTTGAATTCCTTCTTCCCAAAGACCGCAGATGATTTGTTTGAATGTGGGCCAGAAGAATTTTTCAAACTGCGGCGGCGAAAGGAACGGAACGCAGCCGCGGTGAAGCCAGACCGTGACCGGCAACTGCTTGGACGGGTCGCTTGTCCGTTTTGCCATGTAAAGGAGATGCGGCATCAACGCTTCGCAGGCGGCGGCGACTTTTGCCGGTTTGGTGTATAAGTCCATGCATAAGGCTTTGTAGCCGCGGAGTTTGTCCGCCAGAATGTCAAACGGGGCTTTCAGAATGCCGCATATCGCCGGTACCGTGGCGGTTTCGTTGACCATTTTACTGATTTGCGGTCCGTAAGCATTGAAATAATTTTTCATCGCCGCCATCCCGGAAAGAAGCGTGATGTTGTTGGCAAAGGTATTCGGTTCGTCCGGTGCTTTAATGGTGTGAGTCACGCGTGGCAGCCATTTGTTTGCCAAAAAACCGGTCGGGTCGGCAATCAATTCATCGTATTCATCGTCCCGCATGTTGGCGTTGTCTTCCGGCGGTTCAAGATATTGAAAACCGGTTGTCGGCGGAATCTGCACGCCGGGCATCGCATAGTATTTAATGGCGGCGGACTGCACAAACCCTGTCCAGACATAGACCATATTGGGAACCGTTGCGTCCCAGTCGAAATCGCGGCAGCATTTCAGTACCGCCTCGAAAGCGAGGTTGTAATCCTGCGTCACGTCCTGACAGGACATACCGGCATAGACGGCGGTGACTTCGGCGGCAAAGGGACGAATCGGCACCATGTCCGGCTTGCCGTTCCGCATTGCGGTGGTGTACCGTTTGAGTTTCTGCTGATAAACTGTTTCCATTTGTTTGTCCATAACGATTTATTTTTATTTTGACTCATTTCCGTTGAGAAGTCAACCCGTCAACAGACCGATTTTGTACCTGCCGAAACAGAAAACAGCATGAATGTTTCCGTTGTTTCCGTGTTGGTGTAAGAACGGCGGAACATTACCTCCGCCGTTTCCGATTCTTGACGGCGCGCTGCAACACTTATTTGACAGACATAACCGGTTTCTCTTTCCTGATTTGCGTTGACAGCCAACGCCACCGTTCCGCCGAAACCGTAATGCTCTTCTTTTCACCCGCCTTCAACGGAATCTCCCAGCGGAATTCCGTACAAGTATTCAGCGTTGCCTCATCACTGACTCCCGCATTCAGGTAAGACCGGTAAGTCCATTCCGCCATTGCCGATTGTTTTTTCGGCGGAATACTGCATTTCAAATTCGCCTCATCGCGGGAATGAATCAGCACCGCATCAAGATGCAGCGTTACCGGTTCATTACGCTTATTGGTCAATTCAATCGTATCCGTAACCGCATACGTCTGATATTGCCGGTCTTCGAGACGGTCTTGAACAGTACGCGTTCTGGGGTCTTTAATTTCAGCGACTTTTTCTTCGTATTCCACCGCCATACTCAAGACCTTCGTAATCATCACCTGTGCCTGCTGTTTCGGACTGACCCAGCCGGTTTTGTCCTGTCCCAAAAACCGGTTTTGCTCGGAAATCAGCACCGGTGCCGTCGTCATCGGAAAAGGAAGCGGATTGTCAAACGTCACCGCATCGAAAACCGGCGGCATTTCGGCGGGTTTGTAATGCTGATTATTGCGGTTCTGATAATTCGTCAGCAGCCACTTGGAAATGTCGCACAGCATAATCCGTTTGTATTCGGCATCGGCAGCACCTGTCGCTGTGTAAAGCGTTTCACCGACATCAAGCGTTTGCTTGCCGATGCTGTTGTAAAACACATCGGGTCCTTCTCCCGCCGCTACTTCGACTGTATCAAAGCGGCTCTCGTCTTTATTATTCGTCATCACCGAATTGGAAATCATCTGTGATATTGGACTGCCAACGGGTGAATTGGTGTCGACACCGGCTAATTGCCGGAAGAACATTTCAATTTTTTGCAGCGGGTTCAGCAGCGAATGAGTGTTTTCCATGCCGATATGCGGAAAACCGCTGACAAGCGAAATTTCCGTATCGGTCAGTTGCATCCATTCATTGCGTATCACGGCGGTTTGCTCAACAGTTGCCGTTTTTCCGTCCCGCAAATTGATGCGGTAACTCGGTGCCCACGTGGCGTTGCCCTTGACCAGATAAAGCATTTTGATTGTTCCAGCCGCCTTGCCGTTTTTTTCCGTAACATTAAAGGTCATAATGGACTTCGGCACGGTTTGTTCGGTATCCACATTCAAAGCGTTAAGTGAAACGATGTCATTGGGACTGAAATCGATGACACGCTGGTCTTCCAATTCCAGCGACCATAAGGACGGCGATTTTGCCGGTTTGTTTTCTGCCGGACCGGTTTCCTGTTTTGTTTCCGGTGTTGTTTTTGCGGCGGAGGCGATTAACTTGCCGGTGTAGGTTTTCTGTCCTTCGGATGTTTGCAGTACGAGCCGGACGGATTTTTCCGCCGGAACTTTCCGGTGGGCGGTGCGTACCGCAATGTTAAGGTCGGTGTCGATAAAAAATGTGCCGTGTATCATGCCGGGAACGTTTTCCCAGCGGTAGGAGCCGGCGGCAGGAATGTCAATACTTTGCCGGACAATGATGAATCCGTTTTTGAACAGAGCGGCGGCTTCAATCTTCGGCGTAACTTTCTGTTCCGCAGCAAAAGCGGAGGAAACCAGTACAAGGGAAAAGAGAACGAAAATGTTTTTGACCATTGGTTTTTCACAAGGTTAGAGGGAAAGAACGACCATTCGGCAGGATTCTATCCGAAAAGAAGACGGAAAGCAAGAAGCGGTTCGGCAACGGAAGCGGAAATATCAAATGACCAAAATATCGTGTATAATCAGGTCATGCACATGCAGGAAACTATTTTTGTTCTTGATTTCGGCGCACAATACGTTCAACTCATTGCCCGGCGTATTCGGGAATGCGGCGTGTATTCGCAAATCGTTCCGCACAGCATTACCGCCGAAGAAGTCCGGCAAGTCCGTCCGAAAGCGTTGATTTTTTCCGGCGGCCCGTTCAGCGTTTACGAAAAAAATGCCCGGTTTTGCGATCCCGGACTTTTCGATCTCGGCATTCCGATTCTCGGCATTTGTTACGGCATGCAGATGACGGCACACATGCACGGCGGTACGGTCGAACCATCGCCGGATCGGGAATATGGCAGAGCCACACTGCATCTGACCCCGGAAGGGGAAACCGATCCGCTTTTTCATCATACGCCGCGCGATCAGCAGGTTTGGATGAGTCACGGCGATCATGTCAAAACTCTGCCGTCCGGTTTTGAATTGCTTGCCACTTCCGCCAGTTCTCCGATCGGAGTGATGCGGCATAAAACGAAGCCGGTTTATGGAGTGCAGTATCACCCCGAAGTGGCTCATTCTCTCTGCGGTATTGATCAACTCCGCAATTTTGTTGCAAAAATATGCCGGTGCCAATGCACTTGGACAATGAAGAATTTTGCAGCGGCGGCGGCGGAACGTTTTCGCAACGAAATCGGCAGCGATCAGGTCATCTGCGGTTTGTCCGGCGGAGTGGATTCCGCCGTTGTGGCCGCTATTTTATCGAAGGCCATCGGCAAACAGTTAAAATGTATTTTAGTGGACAACGGCTTGCTGCGGAAAGGAGAAGCAGACGGCGTTGTGTCGGCATTTGAAGGACATTTTGATGCCGAACTGACAAAGATTGATGCCGCTGCCGGTTTTTTGGAACGCCTTGCCGGTGTTACCGAACCGCAGGAAAAACGCCGCCGTATCGGTCATTATTTTATTGACGTTTTTTCCGAAGCCGCCAAGCAATACCGCAATGCGCATTATCTTGCGCAGGGAACGATTTACCCGGATGTTATCGAAAGCGGTGCGAGTTTGAACAGCCGCGAAACAGGAACCGCGGCCACGATCAAACTTCATCACAATGTCGGCGGTTTGCCGGAAAAACTCGGTTTCAAACTGATTGAACCGCTGCGGGAACTTTTCAAGGACGAAGTGCGGAAACTCGGTATTGAATTAGGGCTGCCGGAACATCTTGTTTGGCGGCATCCGTTTCCGGGTCCCGGCTTGGCGGTGCGCTGTCTGGGGGAAGTCACGCGTGAAAAACTGGAACGTCTCCGCGATGCCGATGCCGTCGTGATCGAAGAAATTCACCGTGCCGGTTTGTACCGGGATGTCTCTCAAGTGTTTGCCGTATTGCTTCCGGTCAAGAGTGTCGGTGTCATGGGTGACGGACGCACCTACGAAGATGCGGTGGCTGTGCGGTGCGTGACAACGGACGATTTTATGACGGCGGACTGGTCGCCGCTGCCGGATGATGTCCTGCGGCGGATGTCCACCCGAATTATCAATGAAGTCAAAGGGGTGAACCGCGTTGTTTATGACATTAGTTCCAAACCGCCCGCCACGATTGAATGGGAGTAGAAACCGTCCGGCATACGGGCGGCTCCGGTTTTCAGATGCACTCGTCCTGCATCGTAACTTTCACGACTTCGTCCACCGAGGTGTCTCCCGCAAGGACCTTGCGCCAGCCGTCCATCCGCAGCGTTGTCATTCCGCCGCTCAATGCCGATTTCTTGATTTCCCATGCGGTCGCATTTTTACCGGTGAACTCCCGGATTGAATTCGATGTGGTCAGCAATTCGTAAATTCCGCTCCGTCCCCGGTACCCGACTTGCCGGCACTCCCGGCAGCCCGTCGGCCGGTACAGATGTCCTTCAAACTTGTCCCACGGGAAATCCGGCGGCAGTTCCGTCCGTTCCGGTACATATTTTTCCTTGCAATGCGGACACAATTGCCGCACGAGCCGCTGCGCCATCACCGCTTCCACGCAACTGGAAACAAGAAACGGTTCCACGCCCATATCAATCAACCGGGTATAGGCACCCGCCGCATCGTTGGTGTGCAGCGTGCTGAACACCAAATGCCCCGTCAATGCCGCCTGCACCGCATTTTCCGCCGTTTCCAAATCCCGGATTTCGCCGACCAGCACAATGTCCGGGTCATGCCGCAAAATAGCCCGCAGCGATGCAGCAAACGTCAAACCGATTTTCGTGTGTACCTGAATCTGACTGATGCCGTTCAACCGGTATTCGACCGGGTCTTCTGTCGTGATAATTTTTGTTTCGGAATCTTTGATTTCCGTCAGCGCACTATAAAGTGTTGTTGTTTTCCCGCTTCCGGTCGGACCGGTTACCAAAATGATCCCGTGCGGCAAACGAATCAAATCGGAAAATTGTTCGTAAATGACCGGATTCATGCCGAGTCCTTTTAACGAAAAGTCCATGGCTCCTTTATCCAGCAGACGCATCACAATGCCTTCGCCGTGAATCATCGGAATGACAGAAACGCGGATGTCGATTTCCCGACCGGAGTATTTGAGTTGAATTCGTCCGTCCTGCGGCAGGCGGCGTTCAGCGATATTCAACTTCGACATAATTTTCAAGCGGCTGATAATGGCTGCCTGAAACCGGTTGATTTCTGCCGGAAAATTCTGAATGTGCAAAACACCGTCAATACGGAACCGGATGACAAGTCCGTCCGATTCGGTTTCAATATGAATATCGCTTGTCCGGGATTCAATGGCTTCGAGAAAGATTTCGTTAACAAGCCGGATGACGGACGGTTCCTGGGCTTGTTCGGAAAGTTCGGAGCCGTCGAGTTCAAGATCGCCGATGAGTTCGACACTTCCCTGCTGTGTTTCCTGGGTTTGGGCAACGAGACCGTCAATCGTTTCGCTGCCGAGACCGAGATTGTTTTTGATCAGTTTGTCGATTTCAAATTTCAGGGCAAGGACCGGCTGGACATGCAGACCGATAATGGAGGCGACTTCGTCAAGCGGATACAGGTTCAGCGGGTCGCTGGTGGCAACGACGAGGGATTCTTCGTGTTGACCGACCGGAAAGATTCTTTCGCGGTGAATGAATCGGGTGGGAAACGTTTTGAGCAGCGAAAGGTCGACGGGATATTCCAAAAGATCGACATATTTGATGCCGAGTTCCCGTCCGAGAGCCGTGAGGACGGATTCTTCGGTCAGGATATTTTTTTGGACGGCGAGTTGATCGAGGCGGACGGAATCCCTTTGTCCGCTTCGGACTTCGCTGCGCTGGAGTGTGCGCAGTTCTGCCAGTTGTGTTTCGGTTAAAAGCCCCTGTTGTAATAGTATGTCGCCGGTTTCCATAGCGGAGTATTGTACCATGTTTTGGCAGTCCTTGCCGGACGGGCA
>JAIRPZ010000289.1 GCA_031256755.1 Planctomycetaceae bacterium | reverse complement strand
AATATACTTTCGGCAGTTATTCCAACTGACGCTTTCCACCGGCAATTTCTCTTGGCAAAGCACCAACGAAGATGTACACAAAACAGAACGCAAAGAAGAGAATATTTGATAACGAAACGGTTCATTTTGTTGACGTTTGTCAAATGGCAGTAAAACAAACAGCATAGCGGAATGTCCGGTCAACATCAACAAGAAGTCAAACCTGTCTTAAAAATTTGAAAATAGCCAGTCCGGCAAGGGGCTTTCCGCTAAAAAACACTCAATTCTTATAACCGATATAACCGATACGCTGACAGGAGGTATTGCGCTGAATGGCTATTTATCCGTCGAACTTACTCGTCAACATCGGTTCACTGCGGGGACAACAAGCCCTCAATCAGGCGGACTCCGCACTGACACGCTCTATCCGCAATCTTACCAGCGGTCTCCGTATCCACTCCGGCAAAGATGATCCCGTCGGATTTGTCGGCGCAACAGCCATGCAGACCGAAATCTCTTCACTCACCCAAGCCGTTGCCAACAGTGAACGAAATAATGCCGTCATTGCAACTGTTGACTCCGCTTTGAGTCACATCAATGCTCTTCTCAATGATCTCCGCGGTCTCGTAACCGAAGCCGCCAGCACCGGCAGCGAAACACCCGAAACGCTCGCCGCCCTGCAAATCCAAGCCGATGCTATCGTTGATACCATCAACCGCATCTCCGAAACCACAACGTTTCAGAACCAAAAACTCCTCGACGGTTCGCTCGATTTTTCCACTTACGGAACAGACAACAGCAAAATTTCGCTGCTCAATCTTTATCAGGCAAACTTTCAGGGACGAACCGAAAAAGATATTGTCGTACAGGTTCACGAACCGGCAAAACAAGCACAACTTTATTATCCTTACGGGGCGTTATCCGGTGCAACTTCACTCACTATCGGCGGAAGCGGCGGATATTCTTCGTTTGCTTTCGATAAAGATGCCACCGTGCAGGACATTGCTGATGCCATCAATCTGATCAGCGATTCTACCGGCGTTGCCGCCGAAGTGTTTGCCAAATCAGCCGCTGGTTCGTTTGCGCTGACTTCCTACGGCAAAAACAATGACGTTATTGTTACAGCAAGTGAACCCGGAACAGCGGCGGGCAATTTCGTTTTCCGGTATACGGCTCCAAGGGAAGGAAATGAACAACTGCACGTCAACGTTTCCGAAGGCAGCGGCAACGATCCGACAGTCGTTGAAATCATGTTGCAAACAGAGCCGGGCGGCAAGGTTTTAACCACTGCCGAACAAGTTGTTACGCTGCTCAACACCTCGCCGCTGTTGAAAAAACCGGACGGCAACGGACGAATTACCGCTTCGCTGCCGGCCGGATCACACGGTCTCGGAACCGTTACGCCGTTTGCCGAAGCGGGTTATTACGGCAATGCAAACGACAATAATTTGTTACAATTTCTCGCACCCGCCGGTTCGCCTGCCGTCCGGTTCGTCAGCACGCCCGGAACGCCGCTTTCTGCGGACGATACAACAGCACCGCCGAAATATGCACAGGCATCAGCACAGATACAGGGATTTGAAGCGGGAACTTCCTTTACATTAAAATCGCTCCTTTCAGGACCGGAAGGTGACGGCATAAAAATCGTCTTTCGTGATGCAGCGGCTGAAGGTGCGTCCTACGATCCGGTCAACAAGACGTTAACTTTTTCAGCGGATTTTACCGGCAGAGCGAATGATCCGGCACGCGGCGATTTGTCGATGAACGATTTGATTCAAATGATCGAATCCGATGCCGATTTGAATAATCGGTTCAGCATTATTCCGCAGTCCGCATTCACACCGGACACCGCCCCTGTTTTCCAAAGTGCCAATTACACCGGCATTAACACAACGCTCGGCACAACAGCCGGCGGCGTGATCGATCCCGGTTTTATCACAATTCATCTGGAAACAGACGAAAACGGCATTGTCAAAACAACGGCAAACGATTTGGTCAGGTTTTTCAATGATCCGTCAACCGAAGAATCGAAAGCGGTGTTAGACCGCTGGGGCATCAGCGTTGCGGTCATTGATCCGGCAAGTTCGGCGCAGACCGTCTGCACAACGGGCAAAGCGGAGATCGGCAAGGGCTTGCTGACACCGACTTATGATATTCACGAAGCATGTCCGCCGGACGGTTATCCTGATATTCATTTTTCTTCTTACGGGGCGGACATACAGGAAACGTTTCCGTCCGCAACGGTGATTTCCGGCGGCGGACGCAATGCCGATTGGACACTCACGGCAAAAAACGCCGGTGCCGCTTATAATAATGTTACAATAAAAATTACAACCGATGCCGCTGAACCGTCTGTTCAATATGATCCGGTCAGTAAACAGTTAACGGTCTGCATTGATCCGCGAAATCCGTCAACTGCCGAAGAGATCGTAACGCTCATCAACAATGATCCGGCAGTCAGCGCATTGTTTGCCGCTTCGCTTCCTTCTTATTCCGGCGGGCAGGGCTTGATCGCCGCTTCGGATAAAGCCACGCTGACCGGCGGAATCGTACCGGCTGACTTTCGGGCGGAAGGTTTTATCCTGTCGTCCGGCGGAATCAATGCGTCTTTTAACGTCAAAGCAAAACGGGGCGATCATGATTATTCAGGCACGGAAATTCTTGTTGCCGAAGACCCGTCCGGTCCGAAGGTCTCGTATGATTCCCAAGCGAAACAACTCACCATCGGCGTTGCCCCCGGCAAGCCGGTAACGGCGCAGCAAATCGTTGATTTAATCAATACTTCGCCCGATGTGAAAGAGTTATTTGAAGCGTCAATTCCTTTGTTTTTGGAAGGAACAACGATTGTTCCCGACGGCAGCGGTTTCGTTCAAATCGGCGATACCGGCATGCTGCAAACGCCAGCAACCGGTACGGCAATGGGTGCAGCCATGCTTGGTGCCGGCGACAGCGTCAGTTTGGGTTTAGTGATTTATTCTGTCGGATACGGCAGCAAGGAATTTATTGATGTCCGTTCTACGTCCGGCATTGCCTTTCCGGTCACCGACCGTTTTGGAAATACGGTTGAAAAAACGTTCGGAACGGATGTGGTTGCGGACATCAATGGCCGGCGTGCGATTGGCGACGGACGTGCGGCAATGTCGGCAACGACGGATTTAGATATTTCGGTAACGACAGCAGCAGACGTACAGCGGGGTGATGTATTTGGTTTCCGCATTTCCGGCGGAGGAACGCTGATGCAACTTGGTCCGACGGCGACATGGAGTCAGCAAATTCGGATTTCGATACCGAGTATTCATTCGACGGCACTGGGGGGCGAAACCGGCAAGTTATCGCAGATCAAGACAGATGAACCGTTTAGTTTGCTGGCGGATTCGCATACGGCATTTCAGATTATAGAGGAGTCGATCACACAGATAACGACACTTCGGGGACGGCTGGGTGCGTTGCAAAAGACGCAGATTGAGCAAGGCATGGAAAACATGCAGGATGCGATCACTATCGAGACGGATGCACGAAGTCAGATCGCGGATGTGGATTTTACGGCGGAGTCGTCTAATTTTACGCGGCAGCAATTATTGATGCAGTCGAGCATAACGGTCTTGCAGCAATCGTCCATGTCGAAACAACTCTTGCTGTCACTGCTGCAAGGGTAGAAAGTGCTTGCAGCCGGACGTTTTTATGCTATCATTTTGTAATGCAGAGAGAATTACCGCCGCAAATTTACGAAATACGGGACTTAATCCTGCAAAGTGTCGAAGCGGAGAAAATCTATCTTTTCGGCTCTTATGCTTACGGCACGCCGACAGAGGACAGCGATTACGATTTTTACGTTGTCCTGCCGGATAATTATCCGATGCGGCGGCATGCGGCAGCCGTTAAGATACGGCTGGATATTATCCCCGCATCGGAAGATAAACCTTGCGATATACTTGTCAATTATAAGACGCAATTTGAACGAACAAGCCGTGAACCTTCGCTTATCAGAAAAATTGTCAGAGAAGGAATCACTTTATATGACCGTTCTCAAACAAACTAAAAAATGGTTCAGGCGTGCCAAAAAGGATTTACATTCCGCTCGTCTTGTTGCAAAAGGACGGGAATGGGAAGATGTCTGTTTTCACAGTCAACAAGCGGTTGAAAAAGCACTGAAAGGATATTTAGTGCAGCACGGAACAGACCCGCCGAAAATCCATGATTTAGTTGTGCTGGTTCAATACTGCGCAAAATTTGATGAAGTATTTTTTCAATATCAAAAACAATGTGCTTATAT
>JAIRPZ010000287.1 GCA_031256755.1 Planctomycetaceae bacterium | reverse complement strand
GCAGCAACAGAACCTACGCCGATGCGGGAATGTCCAACGGCTGGTAGTCCCTTTCGCTTTAATAACGTGAACCGGCAAATTGCCGGACACGGGCATCCGGCGAATGAACCAAGCCCGCCGGCGAACCGTCAAATCGGATTTGCGGTTCACCGGCGGCTAACTTCGCCAGCGGCGACAGCATCAACGCCCGATCCGCAACCGATAAAACAGAATGCATATCATGCGTGATCATAATTCCTGTAACATGATGCTGCCGGCGGACACTGATCATCAATTCGTTAATCAGTTCACTCATCACCGGATCAAGCCCCGTCGTCGGTTCATCATATAAAATCAATTCCGGCTCCAACGCCAATGCTCTGGCAATTCCGGCTCTTTTTCTCATCCCGCCGGAAATTTCAGCCGGCATCTTCAACAGCACACTGCGGTCTAATCCAACTTCATCGATTAACGTTTCAATAATCGTTTGAATTTCATCCTTCTTTTTTTTCGTATGCTGGACAAGCGGAAAAGCAATGTTTTCGCCGACAGTCATACTGTCGAAAAGTGCTGCCTGCTGAAAAACAAAGCCGAAACGCGTCCGGATTTGAGCAAGTTCAAAAGAAGATAATTGATTGAGTTCAATGCCGTCAAATAAAATTCTGCCGGCAGAATATGGATTCAAACCGATGAGCGTTTTGAGCAAAACGGTTTTCCCGCATCCGCTTTCGCCGATAACCGCCAGCATTTCTCCGCGTGCAACGGAAAACGAAATGCCGCGGAGAATCGTTTGATCTCCGAATTGCACAGAAATATTGTCGACACAAAGCAAGGGTTCCACCGGGCGCATTATATCAAACTCTGTCAAACGGATGAACATCACTCATCACTGCAAATCCGCACTTGGAGTGGCCGCCGTTGCCGTTCCCTTTTTCCGGGAATAAATGTACGTTGATAAACCGTTTTCCAAATGAATGTCCGAAACCTTGCTGATCACTTCGATATGGACTTTCGCCATTTCCGCGCGTTCCGCCTTTGCACGGACACTCAATTTGACCTGCTGCCCCGCCGCAATCACCGGAATCCGTTCAAAAATAACCTGCCCGTTATCAAAAACGGCTTCGCCGCCGGCAACGCCCGCCGGTTCCAGTCCGCGTCCGAAAGCCATAATCACTTCCACATTTTCCGCAGATTTCGTTCCCGTATTCGACAAATGAACAACATAATCGGCTGTCTGCCCCACTTCGACCGGACCTTGCGGTTTTTCCACTTTCAAATCCAATTCGGTAACGGCTTCGGCGTTAAACGTTCCCGATCCTGCGGCTAATTCTCCGCCATGGTCACTGGCAACCGCAGTCACCCGGCATTCGCCTTCACGTTTCGGAATACAAATCAGCGTCATTTTTTCCACCGCCCCGACCGCAATCGACTTGCCTTTCCACTCTACCGTATTGCTTTGAGCAGTAAATGTTCCGCCGGCGGCTTCGGAAAATTGCGTGCCAAGCGGTAATTTGGCTTGAACCGCAATGTTATTGGCATCGGCTGTACCAATGTTCTGAATACGGATTTCAAACTCGGCGGTGTTGTTCACAAAATGAACAGACGGGGTCTGCACCGATACATGAAGTTCGGGACGCAGCACTTTAATCCGCCGTTTCACTTCACTCTTCAGATTGTATAATCCGCTGGCGGCAATCCCGATGTCGATATGTTCCTGTTTGCCCGTCCAAACCTTGATTTCAACCCGCTGTTCCTCTCCCGGTGCCAGCGGTTTCGGAAGTTTCGCCGTATGCTTTTCGGAGTTGGTTTGCAGCAATTCCAAATTGACTTCTTCGGCATCGCCGTTGCCCGTGTTGCGGACAATCAATTCGTAAGCGGCTTCGCTGTTCCACATCACTTCGGCAGGTCCGAGAAGTTCCAATTGCAGGAGCGGTTCCTGAACATCCACTTTGGTGATGAGCGACTTACGTAAAAAATCATAACGGATACGCAACTCGACCGATTTTCGCTGGTGCGGGATCAGACGGAGAACCAGAGTATCGCTGCTTTTAACATCCAGACGGCTGATTTTCCACGTCAGATCAAGCATTTCAGGATTGTCCGTACGCGGGACAACCGTGATTTTTCCTTTCGTTGCGTCATGCTGTTTGATTTCAAGCCACGAAGGAATTTCGGCCGATAACATAATTTGTTCCGCCGCACCGTTGCCGGTATTATTGATCCGTATTTTATAGACGGCTTCCTGTCCGACAACTGTTTTTTGCGGTGCTTCCGTAACCAATTCGATCTGCGGATTGACGACCATACGGGTTTCTGCTTCCCCGCCTGTTTGTGCATCGCCCGGATGTAAATTCTTTTGATTTTTTTTTGCGGCTTCTATGGCTTCAAGTTCCGCAATTTGCCGGGCAATCTGCTGCGACGGCAGGTCTACCGGAAAATTCGGGAAAGTATTATCGGCAGGGGAATTCACCGGCGGCTCGGAAGTTGCCGCCGATACAGGACGATCTTCTTTCGTCCGTCCTGTTCGTTCTCCCTGATCGGCAACCGGCAGCGGCTGTCCCGCATCGGTTGCCGGTTGTCCCGGAATCCGGCTGCCGGTATTGCCTGCCGGATTTTGATATTGCTTCTCAATCTCACCGGGAGAAAGACCGGTAAATATCGGAATACGCATATCGCGAAGCCGGTTAAAAATCGAACTGTCCTGTCCCTCGAAACCCTCATTCCATTCGGGATTGCGGGCAGCAGGCGTATTATTGGTGTTGCCCGCAGCGGCATTCCCTTGCGGTGTGCGCCGTTCCTGCGGCTGCGTAACGGCTTGCCGGACTTCCGCCGTTGTCGGCGGTTTCGGCGGTTGAGTCGGAATGGCCGACATCATCGGCGGTTGCGGATTGATCTGCATCGGCGAATGATCGTGAACATGTTCCGGTTCCCCTTCTCCGAAAAGATTGTTGAATATCCGCCGGACCCGGTTGCCAATTGTCGGACCGGTATTTTCCTGACCGAGAATGACCGGTTCCTCCGCCTGAATTTTGAGCGTAATTTCTCCGGCGGAATGACCGCTGTTTGCGGAAAGAAAAAACACCAGAGCGGCTGCGGGGACAAACATGGTCAAAGTTCTGTTCAACATCGCTGACTCCTTTGTTGACGGACCGGCTTCTTTCCGGGGGGAAAGGGAAAATCCGCAATACGAATAGGATAAAATAAAAAATACAATTTCCTGTTCGTTTATTATCGGCATAACTTCTGTGCGGGTTTAACGGAATATGCAGGATAGGTAAGATTTAACGAAAATAAGAGTTATGCCGAATAATTACGGCAGGATTTTTCCGGTACGGCATGCGGCAACGGATTTCCCGTCGGAAATGAGCAGCAGCGTTTGTTTTCCGTTTCGGAGAGCGCATAAAGCCGTCCAGTCCTTATTGATTGAAAAGGAATCGATCTTGTTTCCGGCAGTATTGAAAACGGTGATTTGACCGTCTGCCGAGAGAATCAGCCAGTATTTTTCTTCCGGCAGATAGAGCGGCGGATATTCATATTTTCCGGCAGGCAGCAGGTATCCCCAGCGTTCCGTGCCTTCGGAATCCCAGCCGGCAAACCGGACTTCTGCCGTTGTTATGTTGATCAGCAGCGTAAAAACCGTTCCGCTTTCTGCACTGAACCACTGGACTTGCCAGCCGGCAGCCGCCGCAAACGTTTTGACCGGTTTTGACGGTGCAGCGGATTCACGCTCCGCTGCCTGCGTCATATCCCACACCGTAACGGCTCCTTGTGCCGGTGTATGACTCGTTGTTAACAAAAACAGCCGTTTTTCCTGAAATATCCATTCCATTTGGTCGGGAACGCCTGCCGTTTCCCATTGCAGCCGTTCTTTTCCGGCAAGATCAATCATCTGTATCTGCCCGGACGGTTCGGATTTTGCCGCACCTGCATCGGCGGTTTCTTCTTCCGTACATTCAAGCCCCAGCAGCAAAAGATCGTCGTCTTTGTGCGGATAAAACAGGAAATCGGCAAGACTCCGTTTCCGGCTGCCTTCTGCCGCCGGTTTATAAACCAAAACGGGACGGGAATGTTCATTGAAAGGAGCATCGGAAGAGTCCTTGTATACGTATAGTGCCGAACCGTTCAGTGTTAAAATCCCGATGTACCGGCTTGCCGGAGGTTCTGCCGGCGATTCAGATTCTGCCCCGCCGGAAGGATAAATGCTGACGGCGGCAATCATATCGTCATCCCGCATACCTTCCGGTTTGAATTTTTGCAGCAATTTTCCTTGCAAATCGGCAAGGGCGAGCGAATTTCCTTCGCAGGAGACCAGCAGTTTCGGCGATATGCCGGGCAGTATTGCCGCAGAACCGGCACCGGCGAGCGGCAGCGACCAAACCGGTGTGATCGGCGGCGGGTTGACCGTCTCTGTTTCCGCCGGTGCTGCCGGCAGTGTCGGCGACAGCCGGTAGCAATCGCTGCGCACCATCGCTTTCAGTTGACAGAGATGGGCTTCCTGCGCCGCTTGATCCGGTTGTGCGGATGTTTGTGCCGGTCGGAACGCCGCCGTACATTCGGCTCCTTTCAGCAGTTTTAGTTGAAAAGTGTCTTCTGAAAAGTTTTCATTGAACTGTGCATCAGTCAATTCAACGCGGACAGCATCAATGCTTTCAAACCCGTCCGGTACAGGCATACCGACCGGCTGATAATCGAAACGCCGCAGTATCCGGCTGTCGCGGTCAATCCAGAGAGTACGGTTGCCGCCCGGATGGGCAATTTGGACGGCATCGCATAAATGATCGCCGATATTTTGCGGTTTCAGCAGGGTGATTTCGGCATCTTTCGGGCAAAACGTGTTCAGCGGCTCATTGGCGAACAAAAGGATAAGTTGCGGCGGAAACCGCAGGATTGTTCGGGGAATATCAATTTCCATCGCCGCATCAAGCATTCTATCTTGAAAAAGAATGTCAAGCGTCCATTCTTCCGGCGGCGGGAAAGACAAAATTTGATTCGGCAAATCCAAAACGGCGGCACGGACGGTTTCCCTGCCGCCGGCAAAAAGACCGGTATTGATTTCAAGCCGGAGTTCATTTGGTTTGCTGAACACAACGCGGCAATTTTTCACTGCCGGAACCGCACCGGAAACGGTCGTTTTGCCGATCAGTGTTACTGTGCCGCGGTCGGAGTAAGAGACCGCGGTTTTGTAAGCCGTGATCATTTGTTCCAAAAGATGCAGCGGATCGTTGGAAACATCTGAAACCGCGACGGCTGGCGGTTGCGGCGGAGGGACTTCGGTTTTCGGATCGTCTGCTCCCCAGCGGCAGCCGGTCAGCATCAACAAAAAACAACAGGAAACGGATAGTTTATTCTTCACTGTCACTGCTGCCGGACGCGAGAATTTCCGTTCCTCCTTCCTGCACCGCTTTCATAATATCACGGCGGAGTTGTTCGGCGAACTTCGGGTTCTCTTTTAAGTACAATTTTGCTTTTTCCCGCCCCTGTGCCAACTGTTCATCGCCGTATTTCAGCCATGCACCGGATTTTGTCACGATTTTTTGGGCGACTGCCAAGTCCAGAATGTCGCCTTCATAACTGATGCCGCCGTTGTGCATCATATCGAATTCGGCGGCACGAAACGGCGGTGCCACCTTGTTTTTCACGACTTTCGCCCGTACCCGCTGCCCGATGACGGCTTCGCCTTCTTTGACCTGCCCGATGCGGCGTACATCAATCCGGCATGAACAATAATACTTTAATGCTTTGCCGCCGGGGGTGGTTTCCGGGCTGCCGAACATCACACCGATCTTTTCCCGCAGTTGGTTGATAAAAATCACGCAGGTCTTGCTTTTCGCAATGACACCGGTCAATTTCCGCAATGCCTGACTCATCATCCGGGCTTGCAGACCGACAAAGGAATCGCCGATTTCCCCTTTGAGTTCCTTTTCGGGAACGAGTGCCGCAACGGAATCCACGGCGATAATGTCGACCGCATTGGATTTCACAAGCATTTCGGTAATTTGCAGTGCTTCCTCGCCGCTGCTGGGTTGAGAAACGAGTAAACTTTCCAGATCGACACCGAGCCGTTTTGCCCAACTGGGATCAAGGGCATGTTCTGCATCAATAAATGCCGCAACGCCTCCTTTTTTCTGTGCATTGGCAACTACGTGCAGGGTTAAAGTTGTTTTTCCGCTGGATTCAGGACCGAAGATTTCGACAACGCGTCCGTGCGGTACGCCGAAACCGCCGAGTGCCAGATCGAGTGACAAACTGCCGGTCGAAATACCGGACAAACTGGGGGTTTTGTTCAGCCCCATCGGCATAATCGCTCCTTCCCCGAATTGTTTTTCGATTTGGGCAAGAGCGGTTTTCAAATTCGGGTTTTGCAGCGATTCTTCGGCGTTGCCCGATTTTTTGTGGGATTCAGCAGATTTTTTCGGCATAACAGTAACAACAGCAACTCGGAATAATCGGATAAAAGGAGGGGGAAAAGCGGGAAAAACTAATAACCTTCCGAAAAATCGGAATCAATGATCCGATCCACTCCTCTGTCATAGGAGAGTGCCGCACTGCCTTCGGTGTCGAGTTCGATTTTACCGCCGAGAATTTCGCGGATCACCGTGTTCAGTTTATCTTTGGTCGCACTGGAAGCGAAACGGTCAGTTTCGACAGGAGAACGGGCTCCTTTGTTAAGGGCAACGAGGCGTTTCTGAATGAGGGCGGAGAGTTTGAAACGCCCGCCGATTTTCCGTATCAATTCTTCGTCTTTGAGTTCTTCAATCATTCGCAAGTTTAGAAAGATAACAACGGCAACCGGTATTGATTGTACGCTGTTTCGGATAAAATGCAAGGGGGGAGACCGCCGCCGGTATGTTATTCCGCCGGCAGGACAACCGTAAACGTTGCCCCTTTTCCCAATCCGGCACTTTCGGCAGTGATTCTGCCGCGATGCTCTTCAATAATCCGGTGAGTAATGGACAGTCCCAAACCGGTACCGCGTCCCTCTTTCCGTTGAGTAAAAAACGGCTCAAAAATATTCGCCAGAACGTCCGGTTCCATCCCGATACCGTCATCGCGTATCGTCAGCACAGCCGAACCGTTTTCCAGCCGCAGACCAACCCAAACAGTTCCGGCTTCTTCAGTATTCTGAAAAGCATTCGTTAAAAGATTCAAAATAACCTGTTTGATTTCCTGTGCATTGACCGTCCAGTCCAGCGACGGCGGCATTTGAACTTCCACGTTTTTCCACTTGAACGTATTATGCTGCCGCATCATGTCCAGCATATTATTGATCAGCGGAACCAAATCGGTTTTCGTCCGCGTTTTCGGTTCATTGCGTGCAATGCTCAATAACATGCCGGTAATTTCTTTGCAGCGGAACGCTTCGTCCTGAATCATTGTCAGATAACGTCTGAACAATTCTTTGCCGGTATCCGCCGTTTCTGTATTTTTTGTTACGTTATCATCGGCAGAGTTCATGGCAGTGTTCATTCTCCGCAGCAGCGATTCGGCGCATGCCGAAATGGCCATCAGCGGATTATTGATTTCATGGGCAATGCCCGCCGCTAAAAAACCGACACTTGCCAAACGTTCGCTGCGGACAAGTTCATTCGATTTCTGCCGGACTTTTTCTTCAAATTGCTCCGTCATTAAATTCATGGCTTCGGCAAGTTCGCCGATTTCGTCTTTATCTTTCAGGGCGATCCGGTATCCGTATTTTCCTGAAGCCACCTGCCGCGATCCTTCAACAAGCCGTTGCAGCGGTTCAAATATCCAGCGGAACGAAAGCCGGATAAAGAGCAGCACCATTCCGGCAGATACGGCAACAAAAATCAGCATCAGAAGGCAGAGACCGGAAGATTGCCGCTGCATCGTTTCGGCATAATCGTTCAACTCTGCGGCGAGATAAACCGGCAACGCTCCGGTATGTTCTTGCAGCGTATTCAAATAGGTTTCTGTCAGTTCCAGTCCGGCATCGGAATCGCTCCAATTCGGTTCCCGCACGACTTTTTCCAATGCTTGGGCGGCAGACAGGACTGCGCTCATGGCGGCGGTTTCTTTGGCGAAAAATTCATTGACTTGCGTTTGTTCGGTACGGTTTTCCAGCCGTTTGCAGTATTCGCCGCTGTTCCGTTTCAGATCATTGAGGATTTGTGCGAAGCCGGTTTCCAACGTGCGGCGGAATTCACCGCCGTCGCTGGACGAAAATTTTGTCAGGGTGCGCCGGATGCCCCGCAATTCGCCGTAAGTGGCTTGCAGCCGGGCGACATTTTGGTTTAATGTTTCGGCAACCGGCAGCACACTTGCCCGGTATGTTACGTCGTGAACCTGCCGCTGAAACAGTAAAACCGCGTACAATCCGGCACCTGCCAGCATGAACACAAGCAGGATTAACATCATCAGTGCTGTCCGAATTTTAGACCGAATCGAAGAAAACACGCGTGCAGGGAACGTCCGGGGACTTATTGACAAACGGAGGATTCCTATTATAATCCCTTTGGTGTGTTTTTTGTCCGCAGGTATGCCCGCGTAGCTCAACTGGCAGAGCGCAGCATTCGTAATGCTGAGGTTGTGGGTTCGATTCCCACCGAGGGCTTTTGTAAGTCCTTACGGCATA
>JAIRPZ010000282.1 GCA_031256755.1 Planctomycetaceae bacterium | reverse complement strand
TAGGAGCGGGCTGCCGAGATTGCCTCTAACGGGATGAAAACGCAAGCGGTATTTACTGTAAACAATTCTGGAAATTTCCTAATTCCGTTTAAGGAGCGAGAGCAGGTAAAACGTAGCGGCAACGAGAACAATGGACGATCCTGCCGGTAAATACAGCCAAACCGACATCACCAATCCGATCCACGAAGAAAGAAAGCCGATGAGAACGGCGATCCCGCAAATCGGCAGCAGCCGTTTCGCCAAGCGGCATGCCGTTGCTGCCGGAAGGGTTAACATAGCAATCACCAAAACGATCCCGACCACTTGAACCAATGTCACAACAGTCATGGCGGTCAGCACCAAAAGCAGCAGAAAATAAAATGCCGTTGAAATTCCCCGTACTTTTGCAAATTCGGGATCAAAGCACACCGCTTCAAACCGTTGGAAAAAGATAATCACCGCCGCAAGAATCACCGTACTCAAACCGGCAACGAGGATCATGTCGGTATTGGTGATCAGCAGGACATCGCCGAAAAGATACGCCGAGATATTCCCGCTGCCCGGCGTAATATCCAAAAGAATAAATCCCGCAGCCATTGTGATAACCCACACGGCACCGATGATGGTATCTTCACGTTCTTTTGCCTGAAAATGGATGGCTCCGATGAGCAGAGCAGACAAAATTGTTACGGCGGCGGAAACGGCAGACGGCGGAAACAAAGCAGCAAAAACGGTGCCGGATAAAATGAATTGCAGATACAGCCCTGCCCCGACTCCGCCGAGCGCACAATGAGCAATTGCTCCGGCAAGATACCCAATCCGCCGCACCACGACAAACGTTCCGATCAGTCCAAACGGCACCGCTGCCGTCGCACTGATGAGAAACGCTTTCAGCATAAAAGGACAAAACAGCGTATCAAACATTATGCCAAGCGTTGGGTTCTGTGCTGTTTTCGTATAACTTACGGCATTGATTCTCCGGGTATCTTCGCAAAGATTTTACCGAGAGTGCTTTCGGTGCGGGAATTTCGGTTTTGTGCGTTAACCGACGACATTGACGCGCCGTCCGCCGCGGTCGAAGAGGACTTTTCCGCTGACGAGAGCGAAAATCGTATAATCCTTACCGAGTCCGACACCTTTTCCGGGATGGAATTTCGTGCCGACTTGGCGGACGATAATTTCTCCTGCGTTAACAATTTGATCGCCGAACCGTTTTACCCCGCGTCTTTGACCGTTGGAATCCCGACCGTTCCGGCTTGACCCCTGACCTTTTTTATGTGCCATTGCTGTACTGAACTAATGATATTTTTCACTTATCTGAAGATGATATTTTACCGGAAATTTTTCGTCCGTCAAGCGGCACCGGCGCAGGTTTATCCTGCAAACGGATTATACACGCCCGGCACCGGAACACTGTTTTCATAAAAACCGTCCGCATCCGGCTGAACCGGTGCAGGAGAATCCCAACTCGTGATTTCGCCGTTAGGAAAATAATCACGCCCTTTTTCGACAAGGTCGTCCCACTTGATGACTTTGCCGCTGTAGCCCGCTTCGCGTCCGAGAACCGCCATCATACAGGACATCGCCCCGGCATATCCTTGGTGCATCGGCAAATCCTCCCGGATGGCTTTGACATGCAGGTCATGTTCCCATTGATTGCTGACTTTCGGCAATTTGCCGGTTTTTGTCCAGATTTCATGCCCTTCCGAATCAACAAGTTTTCCCTTGCCGGGATTGTAGCCGAGATATGTGCCGGAACCCGACGTTCCCTGAACATATTCCGAAAGAGTATGCGTCCAGCAGTTGTTGATGTGCCGGCATTGGCTATACACTTTGGAACCGTCCGCATAAGTGTATTCCGTGAAAAAATGGTCCCATGCCTGACCGTGACGGGGAAAGGCAGACTTGTGTTCCTGATACCATTTGTCCCACTCTTTCCGGTCGGAAAAAGGAGGTGCCTGCCGGAGCAATTCTTCAGGTGCCGCTTTGTAAGTCCGCCCGCCCATCGTGTTCGCTTCGACAGGATGTCCCATCCGGTCCCCTTTACTGTGAATCTGATTGGCAAGGTCAATCGTGTGACAATGCTGTTCCGCAATATTCTCGCCGCAAAGATAAGGGAAGTGATACCAGTTGCGGATTTGAAAATGGAGTTCCTCTTCCCCCTCTTCTCTCGGTCTGCACCAAATCCTGCCGGCGTTGTAATAAATACGGGTAGAAAGCAGCGTGCCGATTTTTCCGGCGTGAATCTGTTCAATCCAAGGTGCAACATCCAGCCGGACTTGGAAACCGACACAGATTTTCAGGTTCTTCTCTTCTGCCGTTTTGTTGGTTTCCATCACGTGCCGGAAACCCGCCGCATCGATGCAAACCGGCTTTTCCATAAAGACGTGCAGCCCTTTTTCCACGGCATACCGGTAATGAAACGGGCGGAAACCGGGCGGCGTGGCAAGAATCACCTGGTCGCCGGGTTTCAGGCAGTCCATCGCTTTTTTGTAGGCATCAAGCCCATGGAAAACGGAGTCATCCGCAATATCAACTTTGCCGGCGAGGGGATTTTCTTCTTTTGCGGCATCCTTACGGAGAGAATCTGCGCCCCGTTTTGCGGAATCTTCAAATGCATCGGCAACGGCGGTAATCTTGTAATGGTCGCCGACTTGGGCGCGGTCGCGGACAGCACCGCTTCCTCTGCCTCCGCAGCCGACAAGGGCGATGCGGATTTCATCACTTCCGGCGGCATGAACCGGCGTATTCAGTGCAAAATTACTGGCAGCAACGGCAGCGGCTGTTCCGATGCCGGTTTGTTTGAGAAATGAGCGGCGGTTTTGAAGGGCGGACATTCGATCATTCTCCTTTCGTTGATATGATTTTCCCGGTTGACAACAATAGTTGCGGCAACGACAAGTCAAATGATAACACCGGCGCGGAGTCTTGTCCACCGTTCTCGAATCAGTAAATCGGGTATCGCGGTGCTGCTACGCCATGGTAGGGATCGGGCTGCGGCGGAGCCGAATAGTATTCGCGCGACACCGGCAAAGTGGACGGTCCTGCCGGAATCGGCGTACCCGCCGGCTGCGGCGGATATGCAGGCGGTGTCTGCGTCTGATATTGATTATACGTCCCATGCATGCCGTATGTACCTGCATTGGCGGTTTCGGTATAAACATTCCCCGCATTGGCATTGCCTGCATACGGCGGCTGCGCCGGATACGGGTTGCTGCCGGCTGTTCCGTAGTTGACCGTGCGGGGTGCGTTGGGATACGGCGTATTCGGAAAAGATACCGCAGGAGCGATGCCCCCATTGACGGTTCCGGCAGCACCATTGTTAACTATGTGATTAAGGTGTCCGTGCATCGGTGTGGACAGGGACTCTGCCGAAGGATACCGGTTTTCCGGCGTTGCCGGCGGCTGCGGATAATTGATGCGGGAGTTTGTTCTTGCAATTTCATAAGCAGGGGGTGCAGGCGGCATGACAGCGGGCGGCACAGCACCGGACGGTTGAAGCGGCGACATCGGATTCATCGCGACCATATCGGGTCTGTCGGGATTGGGCGTTCTGCCCGTCGCAGAAGATTCGGTCGCACCGTTTCCTGCCGCAGGAACTTCCGGTTTGACCGCAACATCCCACGGAGAGTAAGGATTTGACGAAGCACGTCCCCACGGAGAAGGAGCCGCTGCTGAGGTGCTGCTTCCGGCTGCCGCAGATTCGGCGTTGGTGTTTGTTTTGTCGTCTACAGGTGCAGCGGGAGACACCGGGACGGGCGGCACCGCTGCGATAGGTACGACCGGCATCGGCGGAAGAGCCGCTGTGTTAACAATCACCGCACCGGCGGTCTGTTCGTCTGCATATCGGCCGGGGACAATCGTATCGGATTCCGTATCGGGGATCAATCCGGCTTCGGACATTGCGGCATGGATTTCATGGACTTCTCGGTGATCATCCGCAAAATCTTGTTTTTCCGGCGTTTCCGGCTGTAAAAAGAAGCAAAGACCACTGCCCAGCACGAAGAGCGTCAGTCCTGCCGCAAGAATCCGGCGGCGGAACGGCGACAATGCGTGCCATAATTTTCTTGTCCGCGTCTCTGTTTCTGCGTCTCCGTAAAAAACAGACAGAACGGATTTATAGAGCGAGAGATTCGCAGTGGCTGACGGACGTTTTAACACGGTACTGCACGAACCGAAATCGGGCATTCGGGCAATAATTTTCCCGTTAAAAACGGCTGAATTGCTGGTCGAATTGTTGTTTTCGGCAACCCAATCGGCAAAATTGAGGATCGTTTGCTCCGGCACGGAGCCGCTTTCGGAAATGTGTTTTTCGGTCATATCAGTACCGTGCGAAACCGCTTTATGGACAAAATTATTCGCAGAAATCTACACATAGTTTCATCGGCAACGGATGGGGCAGATAATTAGTATTTTGCCGGTTTTTGCAAAAAAAACGGTTTTAACTGTTCCGGCAACTTATCAAGCGTCCGCAGCAGCGAAGGGAAGTTCCGGTTCTTTCGCCAGTCCGTCCTTTTTTGTAACCGCAAAAAGCATTAGCGCATGATAAAATGGAACATTCCTCAATCAACCGTACAAGGAGATTTTTCAAATGGGTGCTGATTTTATGGATATTGTTAAGAACAACGAACTGTTCCAACTCGTTTTGGCATTCGGACTTCTGTCAGCGATAGCGGCTTTTTGGGTCGCTGTCTATTTTTTATGCCGGAATATCGCTGCCGGTGTTCTTTTCGTGGCAGTGATAACTGTGCCTGCCGTTGCGTCAGGCAGCATCAACAAATTGTCGATATTTTGGGACATGCCGAGTGCCTGTCTGGTATTGCTGACGATGATGATTCTTGTCGGCGGTCAGGGCAAATGGTCGCTTTTTTGGCGGGGATTACGCTCTTCGTTTTCTTCGCAGCCGTTGGACAACTCGCCGGAAAATGCCGAAACAGCGGCGTTATTCCGCTATATTTCCAACGGCACGTTTCTGGGCGGCGGATTCTGGTCGCTGTGCGGATTGATTATGCTGTTCGCCGACCTCAACCCGCAATATGTCGGTCCCGGACTTGCGGTCTGTTCGCTGACGCTGTTTTATGCGTTTTTCCTGTCGCTCTTCATTTTCAGTCCGATTGCACGGCGGTTTGAACAGCAGACAAACAGCCCGCTGTTAAATAATCCGGTTGGTTAAATCCAATCGAGTCCGAAGTCCAATGAAACGGCGGAGTGGGTCAATGCTCCGGCACTGATTCTTTCCACACCGGTTTCCGCAATGCTCCGCACCGTTTTCAGATGGACACCGCCGGATGCTTCCAACTGCACGTGCGGATTGATTTGATTGCGAATTTTTACCGCTTCCGCAATTTGTTCCGGCTGCATGTTATCCAGCAAAACGATGTGCGGCTCTTCCGGCAACACTTCCCGCAACTGATCCAGCGTATCCGCTTCAATTTCGACAATCATACTGTAATGATGCTGTTTCAGAAAATCCTTTGCTTTTCGGACGGCTTCTGCCGGTGAAAAACAGCGGTTTTCCTGCCGCCCGAAAGCAAGATGATTGTCTTTAATTAAAACAGCATCGTACAGCCCGGAACGATGGTTGGTACCGCCGCCGCATCGGACAGCGTATTTTTCCAACAGCCGCCAGCCGGGCGTTGTTTTCCGCGTATCATAGATTTTTGCCGGTGTTCCCTGAACGGCAGTCACAAATTGGTGAGTCAGCGAAGCGATTCCCGATAATCGACCGATAAAGTTTAAGACCGTTCTTTCGGCAGCCAATAAACTTCGGGCAAAACCGCTCATCGTCCCGACTCTCGTCCCCGGCAGCAATGCGTCCGAATCAGCAATGTCCGGCATCCAATCAATACGGCGGTCAACAGACATCAGAATTTGCGGGATAAGAGGTGCGCCGGCGAGAATACCGGCAGAGCGGGAAACAATTTCTGCTGTCCCTTCGGCATCGTGCGGAATCATTGCCAAACTGGTCAGATCGCCTGCGGCATCGAGGTCTTCTGAAAGGGCGATTTGCAATATCTGCCGGATATCGGAATCGGTCAGGGTACTCCAAAAACGCTGCGTAAATTCGGCGGGCATCGTGAAATCATCCGGTCGCAAGTATACACACTGTCCGGTATTGTAGCACAAATTTCTTCGCAGAAACAACGCCGCACCTCATCCTTTTCACTTTGTATTTTAGCGTCTGAACGTCTCTTTTCGGCACATATTGACAAAAAAGAAAAAACTTGTAAACTCCGTATCCATAACAATTTAACCGTTGCTGAATTTGTTCTGTATCCCGGATTTTCCCGATGAAATTTCTCAAATGGACGGTTTTTACCGAAGGCGGTATGGCACTCATTGCCCTGCTTTTCATCTGTTTTTTCTCTATTGATGCCGGAATACATTTTCAATTCAACGGCTATCAAATACTCACTGCCGGCGGTGCGGCACTGATACTTTTGGCAGGTTATTTCATACTCCGTCTCTTACCGTTTTCCGGTTTAAGAAACATCGAACAAATCGTCCGCGATGTTTTCCGGCAGTACATGAGCGGACTTTCTCTTCAACAACTTGCCGCAGTGTCTTTGCTTGCCGGTATCGGTGAAGAACTGCTTTTCCGAGGTTTTATGCAATCAGGGCTTTGCAAAATCTCGCTTCCGGCATGGCTTTCCATTCTCCTGACATCGCTGCTTTTCGGATTGGCTCACGCCGTTACCCTAACCTATTTTCTATTGGCTTGTGTGATTTCGATCTATCTCGGCTGGCTTCTTGTATGGACAGACAATATGTTCGTCCCCATTGCTGTTCATGCGCTTTACGATTTTTTTATCCTGCTCTTTATCCGGCAAACAACACAGAATCCGTCTGCGGCGGTATCGGAATAAACGGATTACCGCTTGGCCAACTTTTTGAACGCTTCAATGCCCCGCCGGAGCGTTTCTTCCGTTGCAGAATACGAAATGCGAAAGTGCGTGTCCTGCCGGCTGAACACATTGCCGGGAATGATCAGCATAGAATATTCTTTAATGGCTGTTTCGACAAATTCTGTCGCGGTTCCCCAAGGTGCCTTCGGAAACATATAAAACGCCCCTTCCGGCTTGACGATTTCGTAGTCGTCTTTCAGCGCGTCGTAAAGCATATCCCGGCGTTGGCGATAACCGGCAATCTGCGCCGACATATCAATATCCATCGCCGCCAGCGCACCGATCTGTCCGACATGCGGCGAACAGACAAACGTATATTGCTGAAACTTGAGCATCTGTTCAATCAATTCTTTCGGACCGTGAGCATAGCCGACACGCCAGCCCGGCATGCCGTGACTCTTGCTGAACCCGTCCATCACCAGCGTTTGCGGATTAAATTCGGCAGGCGATGTAAATTCCTGATGGCAGAACGTACGGTATATTTCATCGCTGATCAGCAAAATATGATGTTTTTCCGCCAGTTCCGCAATCGCTTTGACTTCCTGCCGCGTTGCCGTTTTACCGGTCGGATTTGCCGGCGAATTGAGAATGATCGCCTTCGTTTTCGGTGTGACGGCATCCGCCAGACGCTGAATATCGTAACAAAAATCGGGATAGGTGCTGACAGCAACCGGCACACCGCCGTTCATACGGACAAGAGCATCGTACATCACGAAGTAAGGATCAAAAAAGATCACTTCGTCTCCCGGATTAACGGTCACAAGCAGCGTTAACGCCAATGCGCCGCTGGTTCCGCTGGTAATAAACACCGTGCGGTCGGCATGATGATATTCCGCATCAATCCGTTTTTGCAGGGATTCCCGAAGTGCCGCAAGACCTTGTGTCGGCGTGTAGCCCCCTTTTTTGCGGTCAACGGCTTCAATCATAGCCTTCCGCGCCGCTTCGGGAACGTCAAAATCCGGCTGCCCGATGGAGAGATTGATCGGATCAGTCAATTTGGCAGCAAGATCGAATACTTTACGGATGCCGGATGATTCAAAAGTACCGGCACGGTCGGAAATCCAGTGTAAGGTCATAAATTACGGGCAATCTGATTTACATCACACTCGCACCTGCGGTATGCGCACAGAACAATATAACATAAAATTCTCAAAACATCACGTTGACACCGCTGCTGACGTAATGTCCGCCGTAATTTTTCGCATATTCGCCGTCATAACGGAAAAACATTGTCAGCCGCCGTGAAACATCTGCCTCAAATTTGATGCCTCCGGCAATCCGGTCTCCGTGACGCGGCGTTCCGTACAACAGCATCGGAACACTTCCTCCGGCTGCCCATTTAGCCGTCATCTGCGAAGGACCGCCGTTAAAATCATGAATCCAGCCGAAAGACAACTCCGGCTTCATACACCGTAAACCCCAGCACTCCGGGATCAAACTCCCAAGCCGGAATCCGACTGTCGATAATCCGGTACTCTCGTTCCGCCGGTCAAATGCCATCGCAATATAGTTGCCGGATTCCGTAAACGCATTTTCTTCGTAACTGATCAATTCCCACGAAATATACGGTTCGAAGTACGATGCCCCGCCGCGGCGGTGAATCAATTCGCACCGGCGTGCCGCTTCGAGATTACCGAACCATGTTCCGGCGTTGCGGATTCCCCGCGCCTGACCGTTGTTCAGCGCATAACGGGTTGATTCCAACTCGGCATGCGAATAGCCGAAGGAACCGGTAAGCAGCCAGTTCCGCCACTTTTTACTGCCGTAGAAAGAAAAGAACATTTGTTCAGATTCCGCTCTGTTATTCTTGTCTTCCGAACGTGCCGAATCAAAACCGGCACCGAAACTGAATCCGATCAACGCATGGTACATCGGCAAAAGGCGGTCTCTGCCGACGGCAAAACCCCCGGAACTATTTTTCCAGCCCTTAACAAGACGGGTTGTTTCCTGTATTTGTCCGCCGCCGAATATCTCACCCCAAAGGTTTGACACGCCGCCGCCCGCCGTTATCACCTCGTGCGGTGTTGCCATACCATGAGGCGGCAGTACACCGGGTACCGGCGGATGCAGATACGGCGATGCAGCAACAGGTTCATCCGCCAATTCAGCGAGCAAACGCTCCATTGACCGGTGATCTCCCGGTTCCTGCCCCAGATATTGTCCGCCCGGATTCATCTGCATCAGCATGCCGGGATAATACTGATTCATCCGGTTGAACATCCGGTTTCTGCCGGCTGCCGTCACTTTTTGCACAAAACCGAAGGACTGCTGATAACCGACCGAAACCATCACCGGATCAAGTTGCATGACGGCATT
>JAIRPZ010000261.1 GCA_031256755.1 Planctomycetaceae bacterium | reverse complement strand
TCTGAAATTTCTGTCAAAAAACGTCAATGCCCTCGTTAAACTGGCTTACCCGTTCCGAAGACATTCAAGCCGCGTCCGGTGTGCCGTTCCGGGCATTGACCGAAGTGCCGGAATTGTCTTACGGCGGCGGCAGCACAGACAATATTCTTATTCACGGGGACAATCTCGAAGCACTGCGTGCGCTGCTGCCGTTTTATGCCGGTCAGGTCAAGTGTATCTACATTGACCCGCCGTATAACACCGGCTCCGCCTTTGAACATTATGACGATAACCTCGAACATGCAACGTGGCTCAAAATGATGTATCCGCGTTTGGTTCTCCTGCGTGAACTGCTTGCTGAAAACGGAAGTATGTGGATAAGCATTGACGATGATGAAGGACATTATCTAAAAGTATTATGCGATGAAATTTTTGGAAGAAGGAATTTTGTTGCCAATGTTGTATGGCAAAAAAAACATACTCGGTCAAATGATGCGACTTGGTTCAGTGATAATCATGACCATATCCTTTGTTATGCAAAAGATAAAATAAGTTGGCGACCGAATTTATTGGCACGAACCGAAAATAGTTTAGGTAATTATTCTAATCCCGATAATGACCCTCGCGGTGTTTGGGCATCAGGTCCTTGCCACGCAAAAACTCCAAGCGAAAAAACAATGTATCCGATTACAACACCAACCGGAAGAAAAGTTTATCCGCCGCCCGGGACAAGTTGGCGTTTTAGTAAAGACAATTTTGAAGCATTGATTGCAGATAAAAGAATTTATTTTGGAAAAACAGGCAATAATATACCAAGATATAAGAGGTTCATAACAGACGTTCAAGAAGGTTTTGTTCCATTGACAATATGGCTGCGTGATGAAGCAGGTGATAATCAAGAAGGTAAAACAGAAATAAAAAAATTGTTTGATGATACTCCTTTCACCACACCGAAGCCGGAACGTCTGATTGAAAGGATATTAACATTAGGCAGCGAAAACGGCGACTTGGTATTGGACAGTTTTCTCGGCAGCGGGACAACGGCGGCGGTGGCGTTGAAGATGGGGCGGCGTTTCATCGGTGTCGAATTGGGCGAGCAGGCAAAAACACACTGTGCCGTAAGATTGAGAAAAGTGATTGACGGCGAACAGGGCGGCATATCAAAGAGCGTGAATTGGCAGGGCGGCGGCGGTTTCCGGTTTTACGAACTCGGAGCCATGATGTTTGATGAATTCGGCAGAATACAAGAGAGCATCACCTTCGGTTGTCTGGCGGCGCATATTTGGTTCAGTGAAACGAAAACGCCGTATCAGCCGTTCCGTCCGAACTGTTTGCGGTCGGCAGTTCTGGGGATTCACAAGGGCAATGCATATAGTTTGTTATTTAACGGTATTTTGCATGACCGTTCTGTCAACGGCGGCAACGTGTTGAACCGGACAACGCTGCAACTGCTTCGGGACGATTTAGCGGGAGCGGATTATAAAAAGTTAATCGTCTATGGCGAATGGAGCAAGTTATTGCCGAAAACGATGAAACGGGAAAATATCGAGTTCCGGCAAATTCCGTATAAAGTGAAAAAGTAACGGGACTTTCCCGTTCACTTGCACAGCGGTATAATGTTGTTCCTGATTTCCCGCTTCTTATGATTGCCATGAAACTGATGACGATGAAAAACACTTTTGCTGCCGTTCTATTTTCTGTACTGCTTTCTGTACAATGTTTTGTACTGTTTTTTACCGCTGCGGCACTTCGGGCATTGAAGAACAATTAAAGTCACTCGTAAGTCATCCTTGACAAGCGGGAATTGTATCTGATCATATAGTAATAAATTCCAGAAAAAAATAGCAAGACAACCGGTTTAAGACGAGACCCAAAATCGCCATCGGATTGACGATAATTACTGGTTCTTCGGCTGCCATTGCTTAATACAATAGGTTTAAGACAAGACCTGCTATCCGACGCAGTGTTCCGGCTTTTCGATCATGCCGCTGCCGTTATTGCCGCCGATACGCTTCGGTGCCGTGTATAACGTTTTCAGGTTTTCCTGCGACTGCTCGTCCACGTCGTCAAACATTTTGCCCTCAAAGAACAACTGCTTTTTGTCGCCGACCGTCTTGACATCAATCGACACCACTTCCTTGCCGTCAAATTCCCCCTTCAAAAGTTCTTCCGACAGCGGGTCTTCCACACTGCCTTCAATAGCACGCCGAAGCGGTCTCGCACCGAAATCCAAGTTGCTCCCCTTCTTTATCAAATGCGCCCGCGCGGCTTCGCTTAATAACAGTTTCAAGCCCTTTTCCAAGAGACGGTCCCGAACCTTTTTCAGTTCCAAATCAACCACGTTTTCGAGGTCTTTCTCCGTTAAATGCCGGAAGACAATAATGTCATCGCAGCGTCCCACGAATTCCGGGCGGAAAACCTTTTCAATCTGTTCGTGAACCCGCTCCTTCATACTTTCGTAAGAAGCATCGTCCGTCGGCTTTTGGAAACCGAAAGCCGACTCGTTTTTGATGGCCTCCGCACCGGCATTGGTGGTCATAATCAGGATGGCGTTGCGGAAATCCACATTCCGCCCGAAACTGTCCGTCAAACGTCCTTCTTCCATGATTTGCAGCATCATGTTGAAAACGTCGGGATGTGCTTTTTCGATTTCGTCCAGCAGAACGACCGAGTAGGGACGGCGGCGGACTTTTTCCGTCAGTTGTCCCCCTTCTTCGTAACCGACATATCCGGGAGGCGCACCAACCAAACGGCTGACGTTGTGTTTTTCCATATATTCGCTCATGTCCAGTTGAATCAGTGCGTCTTCGCTGCCGAACATAAATTCGGTCAACGCTTTTGCCAGCAAGGTCTTTCCGACACCGGTCGGACCGGCAAAAATAAACGCACCGGTCGGACGTTTCGGGTCTTTCAGACCGCTCCGGCTTCGCCGCACCGCTTTGGAAATCGCTTTGATGGCTTCGTCCTGACTGATGACCCGGTTGTGCAGTTCCGTTTCCATATTCATCAGCCGTTTGGCATCTTCGGTTGTCATACGGGTCAGCGGAATACCGGTCATTTTGCTGATGACTTCGGCTATCACCGTTTCGTCCACGATGCCGATTTTTTCCTTCATTTTTTCGACCGCTTCCTTTTTTTGCCGGGAAAGGTCATCAATTTTGTTCCGATATTCGAGTGCCTGCTCGAAATTCTGTTCCGCAACGCATAGTTCTTTTTCTTTGCTGAGCGTTTCAATTTCGGTATCAATTTCCGAAACGATTTCCGGTTTCATCATTGATTTCAAGTGTATCCGTGCGCCGGCTTCGTCAATCACGTCAATCGCTTTGTCGGGAAAACATCTGCCGGAAATATAACGGTCGGCAATGTCGACCGCCGATTTCAGGGCATCATCCGTAAACTGAACCCGGTGGTGTTTTTCATACCGTTCCCGCAGCCCCTTCAAAATGTCGAGCGTCATTTCCTTGCTCGGCGGCTCGACCATCACCATTTGAAAACGTCTGTCCAGTGCGCTGTCTTTTTCAATGTACTTCCGGTATTCGTCCAGCGTTGTTGCGCCGATGCACTGGATTTCCCCCCGGCTCAACGCCGGTTTGAGAATATTCGATGCGTCCATCGCTCCTTCGGCACCCCCTGCACCGACAATCGTATGCAGTTCGTCCATAAAAAGGATGATCCGTTTCGACTTTCGGATTTCCTGCATTAACGCTTTGATGCGTTCCTCGAATTGCCCGCGGTATTTTGTGCCGGCAACCATCATCGCCAAATCAAGGGCAACGACCCGCTGATTGAGCAGAATTTCCGGTGCTTTTCCGTCGGCGATCATTTGGGCGAGACCTTCGGCAATCGCCGTTTTTCCGACACCGGCTTCGCCGAGCAAAACGGGATTATTTTTTGTGCGCCGGGCGAGAATCTGCATTGTCCGTTCAATTTCTTTTTCCCGCCCGATGACCGGATCAAGTTTTTTCTGTTTGGCAAGTTCCGTCAAATCACGCCCGAAACTGTCGAGCGCGGGGGTCTTTTTGTTGTCCCGTTTTTGCTGGCTGTTCGGGTCGCCGTTGTCCGTGTCGGCTTCGTCTGCATCGGCAACGGCAAGTCCTCCGCCGGTGTCGATGCTGTGTCCGAGCAGGTTCAGAACTTCGCGGCGGACACCGTCGAGGTTCAGTCCGAGATTGGACAGAACTTGTGCCGCAACGCCGTCCTGTTCGCGGAGCAAGCCGAGCAGGAGATGTTCCGTGCCTACGTAATTATGATTGAGGTTCCGTGCTTCTTCCATCGCATATTCGATGACTTTTTTAGCGCGGGGCGTTTGGGGAAGCCGCCCCATCGTCACGGTATCGGGACCGCTTCGGACGAGTTTTTCGACTTCATGGCGGATTTTCCGCAGATCAATGTCGAGATTTTGGAGGACGTTTGCGGCAATACCGCTCCCTTCCTTGACAAGTCCGAGCAGGAGATGTTCGGTTCCGATGTATTCGTGATTAAACCGCTGGGCTTCCTGGTTTGCAAGTTGCATGACCTTTCTTGCCCGGTCAGTGAATCTTTCGTATGGCATTATTTTTATAAGGTTAACCGGCGGACGAAATGCCTGCCGCTCTGCGACCGTTACTTCCTCAATTATACCGGAAATCGGAATCCGTGCAAGGCAGAAAACCCGCCGCCGGCAACGGACTGCCGCCCGCCCCGTCCGCTCTTGCGTCAAACGGCGGCAATTCTTATGATTCCGGTGTACGCTCCAGATTGTCCGCCCAGCCGCCCAGCCGATCCCGCTTTTATGTTTTCAGCAAGACTGCCCTTCTACCAAGGTCCAATGGACTTGCTGTTCTATCTCGTGAAAAAAAACGAGATCGATATTTTGGAAATCCCGCTTGCACAAATTCTGGAACAATACAGCCGCCACCTTTCCGCATTGACAGCCATTGACACCGATGCCGCCGGCAATTTCCTGACACTGGCAAGTACGCTGATTGAAATGAAATCCTATGCGGCACTGCCGAATGAAAAACCCATCGAAGAAGAAACAGAAACCCCGAAACAGGAATTAGTCAGGCAACTTCTGGAATATAAGCAATACTGTGATGCCGCACGGACACTGCAAGCCAAAGGCGAACAGTGGCAACTTCATTTTCCGCGTCTTTCCGACGACACCGCACACCGGCAGCGGGATTTGGCAGAAGAACCGATTCAGGAACTGGAAATTTGGGATTTGGTCAGCGCATTTGACCGCATTTTGCGGGAACAGTCCCCGCAAACGAAACATACGGTGATTTATGACGATACGCCGATTACGGTTCATATGAAGCGTATTCATCAGCGGCTGCGGCATGAAAACCGCGTGGCGTTCCGTCAATTGTTTCTGCCGGGGCAGCACCGGTCAACGCTGGTCGGCATTTTTCTTGCGTCTTTGGAGTTAGTCCGGCATGAGTTTGCTCATATCTATCAGGACTTCAACTTCGGCGAAATCGAACTTGCGGTTCGGCAGGGAAGCAAACCGCTTGACTTTGCGTCATTGGGAACCGTCTGCTGACGGCAATTCCAGCCGATAGTCAGCGGCGGCAATGATCTTCTGATTGTGTTCGGCAGCAATGAGAGAATGTCCGGCGGCAATTAACTCCCGAAAACACGTTAACAATTGCTCCGCATCGGCGAAATGCAGTCCCGCTGCCGGTTCATCCATCAGTATCAGCGACCGGCTGCTGCGTATTTGCAGTAAATAAGAGACCAGTTTCAGCCGCTGCGATTCGCCGCCGGAAAGCGTTGCCGAATTCTGACCGAGCCGTAAATAATCCAAACCGGCATCGAACATCTGCCGGAGTTTCTGCTGCAATTTATTTTGTCCGCGGAAAAAGAGAAACGCTTCCCGCACCGTCATGTCAAGAACTTCGGCAATGTTTTTCCCCCGATACAGAATGTTCAGCACTTCGGTACGATAACGCTTTCCATGACATTCGGGACACGGCACAATCTGATCCGGCAGAAACTGCATATCAATCACCATGCTGCCGTCTCCTTTGCAATGTTCGCAGCGTCCGCCGGCAAGATTAAAACTAAAATGCCGGGCAGTCATGTTCCTGATTTTTGCATCCGGCAAGGAGGCGAACAACGTGCGGATGTCGTCAAAAATTTTCAGGTACGTTGCCGGATTCGAGGATGAAGAACGTCCCATCGGCGTTTGATCGATCAGCACCACATCGCTGATTCCGCCGTTGACGGTCAATGTTTCAAACGGCAGCCCTTCGGTTCCGCATTTTTTTCCGAAGTGTCTGCACAACGCCGGGTAAAGCGTCTGCTGCAAAAAAACGGATTTTCCGGCTCCGTTTTTCCCGGTGATCACGCACAACTTGCCGAGCGGAAATGCTGCGGTCAGGTTCCGCAGATTGCAGCCGGTGCATCCGGTAATCGTGACGTTTTCTTCGCCGTTCATAAAAGCGGTGCGTTATTGCGGACGTTGTTTCTGCTGCCGGATTTGCCGTGAATGGTGAAACGGGTTGGCAAACGGAAACGGGCGGATATACGTTTTCATATCGTTTTCCTGCAAGACCGCGCCGGCAACGCCTGTGCCGTCTAATGCGGGGGCATCGGCGATTCGGCTGATTTCCGCACAAAGACCAGTGCAGTTTTGTGCGGTTCGGCCGGATATTTTATGATCTGAAAAAGTTCCGTTGGTTAAATGATACCATAATTGCGGGCTGCGTCCGGTTTTTTCGGTTTCGGCAAAAATCCTGCGGGCGGTCTGCTCATCAATCGGGCAGGTGATCGACGCAGAAACGGAGTGATGATCATCTGTACCGAGAATACCGTCAACGATACTGACGGCGTGGTAAGGCGAAGCGAGACCGCCGCGCGGATACAGTCCGAAGCAATGCCCGTTAAGGCGTTTTTCGGCAGCGGTCAGCGAACGGTCATCGGTTATGGTACACCGCCAAAAGGAATGACCGGTCATATCCGTATGTTCGCCGAGCAGGATGTAGTGCGGGATTTTTGCGTCAGTATCCCTGTCTTTCAGGTGTTTGACCTTATCCGGCTCTTTGGCGTAAAGGGTCAGTGCTGCCGGAGCGTCCGCCGGTACTTTTTCCTGCGCCGCAAGAACTTGGACAAAGAGAAAAACCGATGCGGAGCAAATCAGCCGGGTCATAAGGATTGGGGAAAAACAGTGTCAAGCGGTACAGGATGATAACGGAGATTGCGGACATCTGCATCGTCATGAGCAATGACGAAGGAGAGATGCCGGTACGGCGCAGATTATTCCGGTTTCGGGAAAAAAGTCAAGGGATTCGGTGCTGCCGGACGGGCGGACAGGAAATAATTGATAATGGATAATTGAAAATTGACAATTAAAAGAAGGACTTCAACCGTACACGGCGCGGTCTTTTTCTTTCCGAAATGATCAATTCTCCATTGTCAATGATCAATTAAAACAGACCTGCCTGTCCGGCAAGGATATTCAGTGCAAAATGCCAGCGATTCGACCCGGTAAGGAAGCGGATGCGGTTGCTGTTTATGAT